>JAQCHG010000160.1 GCA_027619675.1 Cyanobacteriota bacterium | reverse complement strand
ATCTAAATCAGCACTTTTCTCCAATTTCCGCCTTTTCAGCTTGGGGGTAACGGTGTTGGTGCGCACCGAGGCAATACTGACCCGCACATCGTCCCACTGGGGTTGGTTCAGGTAGTCCAAGAGGGCGTCAAACTCTGGGTGTTGGGTGACGGAGGCCCCCAGTAACCCCAGGCGATCGCTAACGGCCAACCCCCGCTCAATGGCGGGGATCAGGTGCCCCGCCACCGGGGCCGTGCGGAAGGGCAGGGTGAGGTAGCTGGCTAGGCAAAAGCGGCACATTTCAGGGCAACTGCGCACCACCTCCACCATATAGATGCTTTCCCAGGCGGCACGGGGGGTCACCACCGTCGAGGCCGATAGCTGATCGCCTCGGTAGGTCTGCTTTTCCACTGTGGCGGGGATGTCTCCATCCACCGGGGCCACCCCCAGCAGGGGATCCGTCGCCGCCCCATAGGTGGGCACATAGAGGGCGGGCACATAAACCCCCGGCACCTGGGCCAACCGCCGCAGTTGGGTGGGGCGATCGCAGCCCTGCACCCGCTGCACCGCATCAATGAAGGGGTGCAGAAGCCTCTCCCCATCCCCCAGCAGCACCACGTCAAAGAAGGGGGCAAAGGGTTCCGGGTTGGCGGTGAGCACGGGGCCACCCCCGAATATGAGGGGATGATCCTCCGTGCGATCGGCAGCCAGCAGGGGAATGCCTAACCCCTCCAGCATTTGCAAAATATTGATGTAGTCCAGTTCCCAGGACACCGAGAACCCCACCAGGGTGGGCTGAGACGGCAGGGGTTCGTGCAGATCGGTAAACAGCCGGGAGACCGCCAAATCTGACCGCTGGGCCAGGGTGGCCCACACCACCTGATAGCCCAGGCTGGTGATGCCCACGGTGTAGTCATTGGGGAAGGCAAAAATCAGCGGCAGGGCTGAGTCTTCTCCCACCGCTGGGGTAAACAGCAACTGCTCCTCAGAAAAGGCCGTGTCCGTCACAAAGTTGTCCCCATAGTGCTGCCACCCTCAAAGGGGTGATCAAGGCAGATGTCCTAGCCGGAATCTTGAGCCGGAATCTTTTATTAGCCTAAGGCAGTCCTAGGGAGAAAAGATACGGCTCGATTCCAGGGGAAAGACTCTGCACTGGCGGCCTGCTAGGTCATCTTCCCAGCGGGAAAAGAACTCCCAGGGCTAGTCAGATGTACGGTTACCTTGAACAGTGACCTTCATTACGATCGCGGTTAAATCCTGCCCCCTTTATGGATACTTGCTGTTTCCGTCCGGATAATTACGGGGATTACTTGCCGTTTTGAGGGCATTTCTATCAATAGCCTTGGTCTACTATCGGGACAGGGCACCCCTTCCACGGGGAAGGCGGTTGGTTAACAGGGACTAAGGGCAATCACAGGGTAACGCTATGGGCAGCCGATATCGGGCCATTTCTACCGAGCCACCGCTGGAAAATCTCACCTTTACCACCACCGAGGGGGACCAGCCAACGGCGTTGACCCCAGAGCAAGTTCTGTGTTTAACGGCGGAAGCTCAGCAGCACCTCAAGCAGGGGGTTGCCCACTATCGCGAAGGCAATGTGACGGCGGCCCTGGCGGCCTTTCAGCAGTCGCTGCAAGCCTATCGCACCCTAGAGCAACCCGCCCCTGAGGCCAACGTATTGATGGCGATCGCCCGTCTCTACTACGGCTTGGGGGACTACATTTGGGCGGTGGACTACGCCCGCCAAGGGCTAGCGGTGGGGCGCAAACTGCAATCGGTCAACGTTCTTCAGCAGTCCCTCAATTACCTGGGCAACAGCTATCGCCACCTGGGGGATTTGCTCAAAGCCCTGGGATATCTCGAAGAAAGCCTAGCCCTAGCCCGCACTGAGGGGGATATCCCCGCCGAGATGCGGGCTTTGAACAATCTGGCCCTGATTTATCGCACCCGAGGGGATACGGCGGCGGCGGTGCCCCTCTATGAAACCAGCCTGCGTCTCGCGGAAACGTTGCAGGATCGGGAAACCCAAGAGCAGATTTTGCGGAACCTGGGCAATACCTACCACGCCCTCGGCGATTCCCAACAGACTCTGTACTACTACGACTGTCTGCTGAACCTGGCCCGCGATCGCATGGATGATCAGGTGGTCAACAAGATTTTGCGCAACCTCAATAGTGCCTGTTACGCCCTGGGGGATTACCACCGGGCCGTGGCGTATTTGCAAGAGCGGCTGACCCTGGTGCGCCGCTTGCAGGAACCGCGATCGGAAATTCAAGTTCTCGAAAGTTTAGCGATCGCCTACGACGCCCTAGGCAATGGTCACGCAGCCCTGCAATGTCGCGAAGAACGCCTACGGGTGGCCCTGAATCTGGGGGATCCTGCCCTGCAACACCAAACCCTCAGCAGCCTCAAGGCGGCCTGTTTGGCCAGTGGCGATTTCAACCGGGTGCGGCCCTACATCCAGTACTTCACCGACTCCATGTAAGGCTTCTGGCTAAAGGGCCGTTAACCCCATGCCAGGTCTCGGTTCTGGAGGTATCCTGGGGTGCCAGCACCCGCATCCGAAGGGATTTTCTCCATGAGTCAGGTCTATTTCGCCTCCCTTGACATGACCGCCAAGGTGGCCCTCCAGGTGGTGGACGATGGCCAAGCGCCCAGCGATCGCGATCGGGACGTCCAAGCCCTGTTCGACTACCTGCACCACTTGGCCCTTGTCCCCGCCCACCGCATTGTCTTCATCACGGTGGGGGAAGCCAATCCCCAGCGGGTGGGGGTCCAGGTGACCCTGATGGCGGACATGATTCGGACGCTGCTGCGCCACCTCAGCGATCGCCTCCGGCACCATCCCCTCGACCTGCGGGTGTTTTTGCTGGTGGGGCAGGTGCGCCTCCAAGTTCAAAGCCGCCATGGGGAAGAATTGCTCACCCTGCTGCCCGCCGTAGATGCCCTGCTGCCCGCCCGTCAACTGTTCCAGGCCAGGGCCGAAGCCTATGCCCTGCGGGGGGGCGAACATTCCCCAGTGGAGCAGGCCAACCTAGAATTGCTGCGCTACCGTCTCGACATCCCGCCCGAGGATGCCGAGGAGATCATTGACCGCGTTTTGGGGCCTTACCTGGATCGTCAGGCCAAGCTGCACAGGTATCGAGAGGTGCTTCAGGCGGAACTGAACCGGGGGGGCTATCCCAGCGAAGCCACCTGGGCCGAGTTGCGACAACTCTATGAAAGTCTGGGGTTGTCCTCTGAGGATGTGGCCGTCATCAACCATGATCATGCAGATCACCTGCGGGTGGAAACCCAGCACTACGCCCCGAGCATCGATCCCGATCTTGACGACGGCGATCGCCTAGCGGCAGAAGCCGACACCGAAATTATGGAGGCGACTCAGCCCCCGCCATCCCCTGGTTCTGAGACCGTGGCCCCGTCAGCGTCCCCGATGTCAGAGGTCGAAGCCCTGGCGAATTATCGCCAGGAGTTTGAGGCGGCGATCGCCCATAGCCTCTACCCCAGCGAGTTTGACCGGGGTCGCCTAGAACAGGCGCGGCGGTTTTGGCAGTTAACCCCCGAGCAGGTCCAGGCCATTGAGCAAGCCGTCACCGCTGATCGCTACGGCCCCATCGACTCCGCCCTGGGGCTTGACTACACCCGCCTGCGGCAACTGCTGTGGTCCCAAGACTGGCGTCAGGCCGATCAAGAAACAGAGCGCCTGCTGCTGACGGGCCTAAGTGCTGATATGCGCCCCGTGGACGGAGAAACCTTTTTACACCTGCCCTGTGTGGATATGGTCACCCTAGACGCCCTTTGGCGGCACTATAGCCAGGGCCGCTTTGGCTTCCAGGCCCAATATCGGGTGTACCTCCAGCAAGAGCGGCGGGCCGATGACTTTTTGGGGACGGTGGCCTGGCGCACCCAACTGGGGGTAGGCAACCTGACCCTGCATACCCGCCCCCAGCGCTACAGCGAACTGATCTTTAGCCTAGATGCGCCCCTGGGCCACCTGCCCACCTGGCGTTGGGGCTGCGACACCCTCGATAGTGAATATTTCATCCCCGAGTCCCTGGTGGATGATCTGTTCCTGCATGTTGAAAAATGTATGCCAGAGGAAACCCTTGCCCCCGTTCCGGCCCTGGAGGATTCCCTATGACCCCGACTACCGCCACCTCCCCCCAGTGGACCCTCCAGGATCTAGACCAGTACCTGAGCCAACAGGAATGGCAGGCCGCTGACCAAATCACCTTGGCGTTGCTGTTGGCGGGCACCCAACGCACGGCGGCGGGTTGGCTCGATGTGGGGGCGATCGCCCAAATTCCCTGCCATTTGCTGCACGAGATTGACCAGCGGTGGCTCAGCCACAGCGAGGGCCACTTTGGCTTTACGGTGCAGCGCCAGCTTTACCTCACCGCCGCCCAGGGCAATACCTTTGAGTTCAGCCGTCAGGTGGGCTGGACGGTGTCTAAGTTTCGGCTGCTGGGCATCTATAAGTTCTACGACTTTCTCAATTTCAGCCTAGAGGCCCCCCAGGGCCATCTACCCGCCCGCTGGTTTTGGCAACTGTCTTGGCAAGAATCTTGGCGCATTGGCGGGTTTGGCACGGGCCGGGGCGCTGCCTTTGGCGATGCCAATATGTTGGATGCCCTGATGGTGCGCCTAGAACGCTGCGAACAGGTGTAATGTCTTCGGGACTGTACGCCCCCTGAGCGCCGTCCTGCCATCCTCAACCCCTGTCCTCTAATATCAAGCCTGTCCCCTGTGCCCATGGCTGACCCTTGCCCCAGTGCCCTCACCCTGACCGCCGCCACCCCCGCCGACGTGCCGGTGCTGTTCGACCTCGTCAACGCCTTGGCAACCTACGAAAAGCTGGCCCATGAGGTGACGGGGACAGCGGTGGATCTGCATCGACATCTGTTTAGCGATCGCCCCTACGCCGAAGCGGTGTTGGCCCACCTAGACTCAACCCCAGTGGGGTTTGCCCTGTATTTCCACAACTTTTCCACCTTTCTGATGCAGCCGGGGATTTATCTGGAGGATCTGTTTGTGCTGCCCCAGTATCGTGGCTTGGGCATTGGCAAGGCGCTGCTGGCCCATGTGGGGCAGGTGGCCATGGCGCGGGGCTGTGGCCGATTGGAATGGCAGGTATTGGACTGGAACCAACCGGCGATCGCCTTCTACCAACGCATGGGTGCCCATCTCAAACCCGAATGGCAACTCTGCCGGGTCACGGGCTCCGCCTTGCAGACCCTGGCTACATCCACCGATGCAGCGGGGTAACGGGGATCTTGCCGGTTGCACGGGACCATCCAGGGCCTTATGACAGTTTGCAGTGGGGGTCTCCCCCCTGCTCAATCCAGCCGTAGATCATGCCCGAGGTGGAATGCCCCACCGCACACCGCCCCGCCTCGTCGATAACAATCACCCCCCCCAAACCGCTGACCTTATCCACCAGGTATTGGATGCCCGCCTTGGCGGCTTCCGGTGCCGTCATGCCTTTGAAATGGATAAAGTCGGAAATGGTTTTGCTCAGCACCGTG
>JAQCHG010000159.1 GCA_027619675.1 Cyanobacteriota bacterium | reverse complement strand
GTCCCATGTAGGCCGGTGCCGTTGCCACCGGAAATCCAAACTCCACTGACGCCCGGATCGCATAGGCATGGCGAAGGTCGTAGGGCACGAATGGTATGCCATATCGTTTGAACTGCCGACAGGCCCGCCGCCCATACTCTTCATAAACCTCACTCACCGTTGGGCTCAGAGTCACTCGGGGGCATTGTATTTCCCAAAGTTGCCACCGTTGGACCCACTCTATGTACAAGGGGTAAACCACTCGCGGCCCTGTTTTCCCCTCCAAAACTTGCAGAGCGTAGTCCTCGTCCCCTTCGATGAACTTACAGAAAAAAGCTTCATGGGGACGCAAGCCATAGGCCGCCAGCATTCCATAAAACCATTGCCAGGGCTTGTAGTGAATACGCTCCCGCCATTCAGCAATCAAGTCATCAGCAGGCAGTTCCCGTGGCTTAGCCTTCGCAGGGGAGTATTTACCTTGATAGGAACGCAGGTCGATACTGAGGCCCGCAAACTCCGCGAGTGCCTGGAGCTTTTGGCAGGTCTGTTTACGATTTCGGCTATCCGGATCAGTTTTGAGTACAACCGCAAGTATTGAGGCTGTACTCAAACTCTGCTCCTGGGGAAGACGTTTGAACACGCTCCACCAGTGCTTTTCCCACGTTCTATCAGTGAGCGTATGGGTGTTCATGTAGTGCTTCCTGAAGCGCTCCACCCAGTGGGCAACGGTCAACTTTTGTTGGGAAACCGATTCAGGACTGTAGGACCTCCAGTCAAACTCCTTGCAAGCGAGTAGGGCACCAACCTTAAACGCTTCTGCCTCAGCCCTCTCCAACCCCGCAGGATTGGCATACGTGGACAAAGCAATATTTTGCTGATGGGGATATTGCTTAGCTGCACCAGGCTTAGGCGGGAAAGTCCCCCTCAGCGATAGACGGTTGCCCCGCTGAAGCACCTGAACACCGATCTGGGCCTCTCGAAGCCGCTTGTTGACTGCCTCCAGCGTGATTGCGTAACGAGCCACCGGGGAAATAACTCCATCCAAAACTGTCTTAGTAGTGTACTAAAATTGTCTTAAAAATGGAGCAATATTCGTCGATATCCCGCCGCATCCCTCGATGTGGCAAACGTCGAAAACCCCTGTGGCTGCGGGGTTTGGGGGACAGGCCCTACAGGATTCGAACCTGTGACCGACCGCTTAGAAGGCGGTTGCTCTATCCGGCTGAGCTAAGGGCCCCAGCATCTGGCAAATATGCCAAAGCAACTATAGCAAGTGGAGCGGGGGGAAGACTGCCCCGGTTGGCGATGGTTAGGTTTCCCCATCGCGGGGTTGGGGGTTGGGCTTGCGATCGAGTTGGGTGGCTTGTTCCAGGGCGATTTTTTCGCGGGCGCGATCGCTGTAGGGTTGCAAATCCGCCACCGCTTGCCCCGTCAGCAGGGCCAGATTTTCGAGACTCATGCCCCGCATCAGCATGTCAATGCACCAGGTTTGATGGGCCTGCACTAGGGCCGGGGGCTGGCCCTCTGGGGTGAGCAGGCCCTCAGCCCAGCCTTGCCAGCGCTGCTGCAAGCCCCCCAAGCTGAGGGGGGCACCAGACTCGTCCAAGAATAGGGCAGGGGACTCATCCTTGCGGATCTTGAGCCATTTCGTCAGGGGATTGCTCTTGGGAGAGCCATGGCGCTTGCCGCCAATCCACTGGTTGACGGGCACCTGGCGGCGGCCCTGGGGGCTAATCACCCGCAACACCTGCTGCTGGGGGTCGCTGCTGTGGTGAATCCGTTGCAGGTGGATGATCTCCGTCGGCAGCAGCCCCGCCCCCAGCAGGACATAGGCTAAGGCATGATCCTGGGGACTGGCCTTGCGGGCCGTTTGCAACAGGGTCTGCACCAGGGCAGCGGGTAAATCCATCACCCCGGCGGCAGGGGCGATCGCCAGGGCAGAACTGGTCACCGCCGGGGGGTGTAAAAACAGGGCCATCACCGTGTCAATAAACCCTTCCCGGTGGGGCCAGAGTTGGTGGTTGGTGCTGGTGCATTCCACCACCGCATAGCCCAGCACCAGGCAATGGAGGGCGGCGGCAAACTGCTCCGCTGTTAGGGCCAACGGGGGGGTGGCGGTGGCGATCGCCGGGGCAAAATATTGGGCTACGGTGCGGGTGGCTTCCGTCAGCCGATGGCCGATGGCCTCCCGGTTTTCGGGGGGATATTGATCGGCTTCCCCAATCAGCGATCGCACCAACTCCGGCACCTGGGACAGCAGCTTCAGGTTGGCCTGCAAATAGGTGCGGAAATTTTGGTGTAGATCGGGGCCTTGGGGCAGCGATCGCTGTAACCTCCTAGCCAGATGGGTAAAGGTGGGGGATTCCTCTAGCACCGCCAGCAGCAGGCCATACTTGTTGCCAAAGTTGCGGAATAGGGTGACCTCATTCACCCCAGCCAAGTTGGCGATTTGGCGGGTGGTGGTGCCGCTAATGCCTTGGGAAACAAACAAATCCAGGGCAGCTTGAATCAGCTTTTGGCGAGCAGGGGAGGCGGGCATGGGGGCTCCAAATCTAAAAACAATGCAAGTGCCACTTGCAGAATCTAAAAAACCCTGTTAGCGTATCGCCATGGATGCAAGCGCTACTTGCATCTCACCATAGCAGGCGATCGCCTGAAAGGATTTTTATGACCGCCATCACCACCCACCGCTCCCCGGCTGCGGGGAGGCGGCCCCGCTTAAGCTGGCTTAGCCTAGGCTTTTTTGGCAGCTTCCACGCCATCGCCCTGCTCGGCATCTTTTACTTTTCCTGGTCGGGGCTCGGCATTGCCGTCCTGCTGCACTGGCTCTTTGGCGGCGTCGGCATTTGCCTGGGCTACCACCGTCTCCTCAGCCACCGCAGCTTCCAAGTGCCCCGTTGGCTCGAATACGGCATCGCCATTCTCGGCACCCTAGCGCTGCAAGGGGGACCGATCTTTTGGGTGGCAGGCCACCGTCGCCACCATGCCTTTACCGAAGATGTGGCCGCTGATCCCTACTCCGCCAAGCGGGGTTTTTGGTGGAGCCACATGCTGTGGTTGCTGTTCCTAGAGGCCGATACCTTTGAAGCCCAGCGCTATCGCCGCTACGCCCCCGATCTGCAACGTCAGGGCTTTTATCGCTGGCTCAACACCTATTTCCTCGTGCTGCAACTGCCTTTGGCGGTGTTGCTCTACGCCGGTGGCGGTTGGTCTTGGGTGATCTACGGCATCTTTGTACGCTCCGTATTTCTCTGGCATGCCACCTGGTTTGTTAACTCCGCCACCCACCGTTGGGGCTACCGCACCTTTGATGCTAAAGACAATTCCCGCAACCTCTGGTGGGTATCGCTGATGACCTATGGGGAAGGCTGGCACAACAACCACCACGCCCGTCCCCGCTCGGCCCAAACCGGCTGGCGCTGGTGGGAAGTGGATGTCACCTGGTGGACCATTCGCCTGCTGCACCGCCTCGGGTTAGCCAAGCGGGTGGTGGCCATGACCTCCCAAGGGACCACGCGGGTACTGTCCTAGGGGCTGGTAACCGCCCCAGGGAGAAAGTCCTTTCGCCCCAGCAGAATTGACCGCATACTCGGGGCTGCGCGGCGTTAATGGGCCATCGGTTCGATAGGACCAGCCATCGTGACCCCGTCAGCCTTCCGGCCCTAAACCGTTCACCCTTCGACCAGATCAGGGTGAGCGGTTTAAGGTTTAGCGGCCCCTAGGGTAGGGGAATGGTTTTCACCCCGCCCCGCGATCGCCCACAATAGCCATGACCTTCATTTCCCCGCCCCCCATGAGCCCTTTGCCCACCACCCTCCGCTGGGACGCTGGCACCCTCTATCTGCTGGACCAAACCCGTCTGCCCCTAGAGACGGTGATGGAGCCCCAGGCCACGGTAGAGCAGGTGTGGGACTCGATTAAACAGTTGAAGGTGCGGGGGGCTCCGGCCATTGGCATCGCCGGGGCCTACGGCCTGGTGGTGGGGCTGCAAGGGCAAACCCATCGCGACCGGGCCGATTTTTTGCAGGAACTCGATCGCCTGGTTGCCTACTTAGACAGCGCCCGCCCCACGGCGGTGAACCTGCGCTGGGCCTTGACCCGCATGACGCGGGTGGCCCAGGGCTTGACGGCGGCCAACCCGGCAGAAATCTTGGCGGCGTTGGAGCAGGCGGCGATCGCCATCCATGACGAAGACCGCCAGCTATGTCGGGCCATTGGCGAACATGGCCTGCCCCTAATTCAACCCGGTATGGGGGTGTTGACCCACTGCAACGCCGGATCCCTGGCCACGGCGGAATTGGGCACCGCCCTCGCCCCCCTGTACCTGGCCCATCAGCAGGGGCGGGCCTTTCGGGTCTATGCTGATGAAACCCGCCCCCTGCTGCAAGGAGCACGGCTCACCAGTTGGGAACTCCAGCAAAGCGGTCTGGATGTGACCTTGATTTGCGACAGCATGGCGGCCCATTTGATGAGCCAGGGGCTGATTGATCTGGTGATTGTGGGCACCGATCGCGTCGCTGCCAATGGGGATGTGGCCAACAAAATCGGCACCCTCTCCGTGGCGATCGCCGCCCAATATTTCGGCATTCCCTTCTATGTGGCCTGCCCCTACTCCACCATTGACTTTGCCACCGCCACGGGCAACGCGATCGTGATTGAAGAACGGGACGAGGCGGAGGTGACCCATTTTGGCGATCGCCGCACCGCCCCCCTCGGGATTCCCGTGCGGAACCCCGCCTTTGATGTCACCCCCCATGCTCTGGTAACGGGGCTGATTACCGATCGCGGTCTGCTGCGCCCCCCCTATGCAGACTCCCTGCGGCAGCACTACGCCCAGGTGTGATGGGGGCAACCGGGAACAGCCAACCCCCGCCCGTGCCCCCTGGTAGTCTGGAAAAAACCGCGTGAAAGGACACCCCGTGACCGATGGGGCACCGTTGCCCGACCTCACCCAGCCCGCCACCGTGGTGGCCCCCGCCCTGGTGGGCTGTACCCTGGTGCGCCGCTATGGCGACGGCACCGTGGTGCGGGGCTTGATTGTAGAAACCGAAGCCTACGAGCCCGGTGACCCCGCCTGCCATGGCTACCGTCGCCGCACCGCCCGTAATGGCGTCATGTTTGGCCCGCCGGGAACCTGCTACGTGTACCTGATCTACGGCATCTACCACTGCCTCAACATCGTGACCGATGGGGTGGATGTGCCCAGCGCCGTGTTGATTCGTGCCCTGGCCCTCGATCGCCTGCCGCCCGATCTCCCGCCCCAGCAGGCCACCCCACCCCACCGCGTTGCAGCGGGGCCGGGCAAGCTTTGCCGCACCTTAGCCATTGACCTTACCCACAACGGCACCCCCTTGGGTCCCCAAAGCTGCCTAGACTTGGCCCCCCGCCGTGACCCGACCTATCCCCTGGTCCAAACCACCCGCATTGGCCTCACCCAAGGCACCGACCTGCCCTGGCGCTGGTACCTGCAAGACCACCCCGCCGTCTCCAAAAAAGGTTAGACCCTACACCGTCCCACCGAAGAACAGGGGGTTTAATCCCCTT
>JAQCHG010000158.1 GCA_027619675.1 Cyanobacteriota bacterium | reverse complement strand
CCGCCGTAGAGTACTAGCCCCGCGTCAAGTGGTTTTGGCAGCGCTGTAGATAAATTTCCGCCACATGGTCCTCGGGGCATTGCTCTAGGCAGCGGCGAAACACCATGGCCGCATCGCCGTAGGCCCCTTGGAAATAGAGCAGCAGCCCCGACTCAAACTGGGTTTTGGTGGCGGCTTTGGCGGCCCGTAGGGCTGGGGGGTCGGCGTCGTAGATTTCATAAACGCTGACAAACAGGGTTTTGCCCTTCATTTGCACCCGGTCAATCACCCGCATGGCGTAGCCACTGGGGTTCTCAAGCTGCATGAAGGTGTAGTGGGAGATCAGCAGATTAACGTTATAAACCCGCGTCATGCGCTCAATGCGGGCGGCGACGTTGACCGTATCGCTGATGACGGTGCCGTCCATGCGGTTGCGCCCCCCGACGGTGCCCAGCATCAGCCGCCCGGTATTGATGCCGACGCCAATGGCGATGGGCGATCTCTGTCGTCTGGCCCGTTCTTGGTTGTAGTGGTGCAGGTTTTGCAGCATATCGATGCTGGCCTGCACCGCATCGTCGGCGCAGCGGCTAAACAGGGCCATGATGGCATCGCCGATGTACTTATCAATGAACCCCTGGTTCTCCGCCACAATCGGTTCCATGCGGGACAAGAAGGCATTGATGAAGCGGAAATTTTCCTCCGGGGTCATCTGCTCCGACAGGGTGGTGAAGTCGCGGATGTCGGCGAACAACACCGACATGTGCTGCTCCACCTGATCCCCCAGTTCCACCTCAACGATGCTTTCCTTTTTGAGGAATTGCAGAAATTCTTGGGGTACAAAGCGGCTGTAGGCCAGATTGAGGCGGGCCAGCAGTTCTCCTTTAGACACGGGCTTGGTCAGGTAGTCGTTGGCCCCGGAAGACAGCCCTTCCACCAGATCCGCCACCTGGTTTTTGGCGGTCAGCATGACGATGGGCAGGGCGTAGGCGGGGTACTGTTCCCGAATTTTGCGACAGACCTCGTAGCCCGTCATGCGGGGCATCATCACATCCAACAAAATCAGGTCGGGGCTGAGGCCGTTGTCGAGCATGGCCAGGGCTTCGGGGCCGTTACTGGCCTGGGTAACCCGGTATTGTTTCACCGTCAGGTAGTTGACGATCACCTGGCGGTTGATGGGGTCGTCGTCCACCACCAGCACCAGGAAGTTCGGGGCGTTGATGGGCTCGGGTTCTAGGGTTTCGAGGCCCAGGGTGGCCGCGAGACTGCGGGCCTGGGGGGCGCTGGGTGGCCGCAGTTCTGGGGACTTGCTCACCAGCGATCGCGCCAGGTTAGCGGGTAAATCATCCCGCAGGATGGTGGCGGTGCCCTCCTGGGCTAGGGGCAGGGTAAAGGTGAACTGGGAGCCCGCCCCCACGGTGGAATGGACCTGCAAACTGCCCCCGTGGAGTTCCACCAGTTGTTTAGTCACCGCCAGGCCAATGCCCAAGCCGCCGTAGATGCGGGCGGTGGAGCCATCCCCCTGCTCAAAGGGCTCAAAGATGCGATCCACCTTATCGGCGGAGATGCCAATGCCGGTGTCGGAGACGGTGACCGCCAGCATATCCCCCGGTTGGGGAATGAACCGGGGGCGGGGTTTCAGGGCGATCGCGTCGGTCGCTACGGGGACACCGGGGGACGCTGGCCCTGATGCGGCGGTATCCACCCCTGGAACGATGGCGCTGTTGCCGTTGGCCCTGGGGCGGGTGCGCTTCCCGGCGGTGAGGGGCGTCATCACTGGCTGGGTGGCTCCCCCCTGGGTGCGAAGAATTTGGGCCGAAACCCCGATCATGCCGTAGTCGGTGAATTTAATGGCGTTGTTGATCAGGTTGTGGAGGATCTGCTGGAGGCGATCCTCATCGGCCAACACCGTGGGCAAATAGGGGGAAATGGCATTCACCATTTGCAGATTTTTTTGCCCCGCTAGGGGTTGGTTCAACCCCAGCACCAATTCCGTCGCCTCCCGCACCCCCACCGCCTTGGCCTTGAGCTGAATGCGGTTGTGGCGCAGTTGAGAAAAATCGAGAATGTCATTCACCAGGGTGGCCAACCGCCGACCACTGGCGGCAATCATGGCTAGGTTGCCCTTGGTGCGCCGGGGTAGGGGGCCACTGGCCCCATCCATCAGCGACTCCGCTAGGCCAATGATGCCGTTGAGGGGGGTCTTCAACTCGTGGGAAGTATTGGCCAGGAACTCATCCTTGAGCTTATCCAGCCGTTGCAGATCTTCGTTGCTGGCCTGGAGATCGTGGAAGGACCGCTGCAACTGACTGGCCATAGACTGGAAGGCATCCGCCAGTTCCGCCAATTCCTCAAACCGCCCTGGGGGAATCGGCTGCACCCATTCCCCCCGCGCCAATTCTTGGGCGGCAGCGTTCAGCCGCAGAATGGGCTGCACCACCCAGCGGGCAGTAAGGGCAGCGATGGCGCTGGCCACCACCAGGGAAATGAAGCACAGCAGCAGGGTCTGCCGGGTGTTGGCGGTGATTTGCCCCATGAAGTCAGACTCGGGGATCACCGTTACAATCAGCCAGTCCAGCCCCCGCCCATCCCGAAACGGCACAATCTGTACCAGATGCCGCTCTCCGTCCCGCTGAAAATTCAACTGCTGGGCGGCTTGAATTTGCTCTAGGCTGCCGAATTCCCGCAGCAGGTATTGGGCGGTGTCGCGAATCAACGGTTCCTGGCTGGCGGTGGCCTCTAAGCGGCCTTGCTCCCCATCCGCCAAGGTGACGAAGGGAGGTTCCGATGCGGAGGTGGCAACGATCGCCCCATTACGCTCCACGATGAAGGACTGGCCATTCTCACTGATGTCCAACAGCCGCAGATAGCTGCTGATCTGCTCTAGGGTTAGGTCCAGGGCAATCACCCCCCCAGGGTGCCCCGCTGGTTGTAGATGGGGGCGGCCAGGGTGATCCCCAGGACGGAGTAATCTTCGGAGGCAAACTCGTAAATGGGGCTCCAACTGGCGTGGCGGTTGCGCACCACCGCCTGGTACCAGGGCCGGGTGCGGGGATCGTAGGGTTGGGTGGCGATCGCGTCCTCCCGCTGGCCCCGTTCATTGAGGCGATAGGTGGTGCGATTGGGCAGGGTGGCGGCGGTCACTTCCCACAGCACCGTCTGTCCGTCGCTGCGCTCCTGGACGCCGACAAATTCCCCCTGTTGGCTGCCAAAGTAAATGCTGGTGATGCCGTCGGAGGCCCGCAATTGATGCCAAAAGTACCGCTGTAGGGCCTGAAAGTCGGTAATCGACAGGTCGTCGTAGAGGATGGCGCTGCGGCTGTTGCGCTGGAGTAGATTGGGCTGCACCAAATAGGTTTGCAGGTGCTCTTGGATACTGGCGGTGGCCTGGTCACTGAGTTGTTCCGCCAGGTCATTCACCGCCCGTTGGCCATTGCGCAAAGAGAGGGCGGCGGTGAGTCCCACCGCCGCCGCCACCTGCACCACAAAGGACACCACCAGCACAATGCGCAGGGGCAGTTTGCCAGATAAGCGGGTGAGCGATCGCAGGGACGGGGCCATAGGGCACAGGGAAAGCCAGGAACGGGCGCGGAGGGATGGGTGGAAAATGGCACCCACCCTGGTAGCAGTGATGACACACGGTTGCCCTATTATCCCCATCCCCTGGGGAAGATAAGCAGTGCCACTCAAGAACCCCCCATTCCTGAGGTGGAAGGATAACTTCTATACTGATCCCAATGGATCTGCCTATGGATCCGGCGGGCTCCGATCCCGAGGGGCTCCCTTGGCCGGAACAGGGCCATTCCCGAAACGTTTTTTTTAAATTCTCCCCTTGATTCAAGCCGAAACCCTCAACCTGTTGGAATGGCCGCGCCTCTGTCAACACCTCGCGACCTTTACGGCAACCAAGTTGGGGGCGATCGCTGCACGGCACCTAGCCCTGCCCCCCACCCAGGCCGACAGCGAACATCTGCTGGCCCAAACCCAGGAAGCCACCCGCCTGGAAACCCGACCACCGGGGCTCAAGTTCACGGGTATCCACGACATTGGTGAGGCCCTAGAACGGGCCACCCACCAGGGGTTGCTGCACGGGGATGAACTGCTGGCCATTGCCCAGACGGTGAACGGGGCGCGGCAGATGCGGCGGGCGATCGACGCCCAGGAGGACCTGCCCACCCTGCAAGCTCTGGTGGCGGATCTGCGCACCTACCCAGAACTCGAGCAGGCCATCCACCACGCCATTGACGATCGCGGCCAGGTGGCGGATCGGGCCAGCCCGAAGCTGGGGGGCCTGCGGGCGCAGTTGAAGGATATCCGCAGCGACATCTACGCCAAGCTGCAACGCATTCTCCAGCGTCAGAGTGGGGCGATTCAAGAGGCGGTGATTACCCAGCGGGGCGATCGCTTCGTCATCCCCGTCAAAGTCCCCCAAAAGGACGCCATCCCCGGCATCGTCCACGATGCCTCCACCAGCGGGGCCACCCTTTACGTGGAGCCCAAGGGCATTGTGGAGTTGGGCAACCGCCTGCGTCAGGTGCAGCGCCAGGAAAAAACTGAGGAAGAGGCCATTTGCCGCGCCCTCACCGCCCAGGTGGCGGCGGTGGCGGCAGATTTAGAACGGCTGCTGGCGATCGTCACCACCTTGGACCTGGCCACCGCCCGCGCCCGCTATGGCCTCTGGATGCAGGCCAACCCGCCCCGTTTTGTTCCACCGGGGGAGCAAACCACCCTGCGGCAACTGCGCCACCCCCTGCTGTGGTGGCAGCACCACCACGAGGAAGGGGCGGCGGTGGTGCCCATTGATGCAGTGGTGTCCCCCCAATTGCGGGTGGTGGCGATCACGGGGCCAAACACCGGGGGCAAAACCGTCACCCTCAAGACCCTGGGGCTGTCGGCCCTGATGGCTAAGGCGGGGCTGTACGTGCCCGCCAAGGAACCAGTGGAACTGCCCTGGTTTGATCAGGTGTTGGCGGACATCGGCGATGAGCAGTCCCTAGAGCAGAGCCTGTCCACCTTCTCGGGTCACATTAAGCGCATTGGCCGCATCCTGGCGGCCCTGCAACCGGAGGGGGACAACAGTCTGGTGCTGCTGGACGAGGTGGGGGCGGGCACCGATCCCTCGGAGGGCAGCGCCCTGGCGATCGCCCTGCTGCGCCACCTGGCGGATCAGGCCCGCTTCACCGTGGCCACCACCCACTATGGCGAGTTAAAGGCCCTGAAATACCAGGACGATCGCTTTGAAAACGCCTCGGTGGAATTTGACGACCAGACCCTATCCCCCACCTATCGGCTGCTGTGGGGAATTCCAGGGCGATCCAATGCCCTCACCATTGCCCGTCGCCTGGGGCTGGCGGGGGCGATCGTGGATGCGGCCCAGGCCATGGTGGGGGTGGACGGCACCCAGGACGTGAATGCGGTGATTGCGGGCCTAGAGGCCCAGCGCCAGGTCCAGGAAACCAAAGCTGCCGACACGGCGGCCCTGCTGGCGGAGACGGAAAAACTCCACGCTGAGGTGTCCCGCAAAGCGGCCTTTCTCAAGGAACGGGAGCGGGAGCTGCAACA
>JAQCHG010000157.1 GCA_027619675.1 Cyanobacteriota bacterium | reverse complement strand
CTCACCTAAGGTCTCCAACTCCAGGCTGATTAGCTCCGCATCGTCTGGATTGTCTTCAATCAGGAGGACTCTAAGGGCAGCGTCCATAGGGAGAAATTTAAGGGGCCATTGATTTTAACTGTCGCTGCAAGGAACACAGGGCATGTACCTCAAGGATAACGGTTCCATTAGGGCTGACAATTCTTCACGGGGCAATTGATGACGTTTATTTAGAGATTGAAAGCCAGATGCTTAAGGAAATTTTTGGGTTTTCCAAGGTCATTTTATAGGGTTTCTTGACGGTCCTATCCCAGCAATACTGAGGGAGCCTTCATGCCGGAATGACTCATTGCGATCGCCCTGACCCCTTTAATCTGGGGGTTAACTAGCGACGATTTTAGGCTTTGGCCAGACACCACCTTACCCCCCTTAGCATCAACAACAGGGGTTATCGAATCTTTTAGTGGGGGTTAAACCCAAGAAAAAAGATAATGGGTAACTGCACCGATTTGTTAAGAAACTCGGCTGGGGAGGTGCGCCACCCTTCTGACCTAGAGACGGCCTCCGATATGCTGGGAATGCACGATGTTTTGATTGCAGAATGGCCCTTGCCCACGCCATCTTAGTCTCTCTCTTGGACCGTCCCAGTAGTGGTTACGACTTAGCCAAGCAGTTTGATGGCTCCGTCGGCTGCTTTTGGGATGCCAGCCATCAGCAGATCTATCGCGAACTGGCCAAATTAGAGGCCGTGGGCCGGATCCAGGCTCAATCCATCCAGCAGAACACCCGTCCCAACAAGATCATCTACGGTATCACCCCGCAGGGTGAAGCCTGGCTAAAACCATGGCTAGCGGAACCCGTCACCCTCGCACCCGTAAAAGATTCCCTGTGGGTGAAGCTATTTGGGGGGCATCTCGTACCGCTGGCGGTACGAGATGCGGAGTTGCGTCGCCACCAAGCCTTGCCCCAAGTACGGTTACAGGAATACGCGGCGATCGCGACCCAGTGTTTCCCCCACCCAGATCAGTTGTTGCGGGCTCCAACGTATCAATACCTGATCGTTGCCTGATCGTTGTAAAACAAGGATTCTGGGAGAAACTGATGGCAGCCTTAGCAAAGCAGCCCAGGGCTTTGCCTCCCCCACCCTCAAGCCCCTGCCTTGCCCCACCACCCATGTAGAGGACTCTGGCCCCATGAGCATTATTGGCATCATTTTTCTAATCATCAGCGGCATTCTGTTTTGGGTGCAGCGCAATCAAAAACAAAAGATTTTTAGTATAAAGTCAGCCCGCAAGGTGACCGCCGCAGAATTGACCGAAACCGCTAGTGGGGTGGCGGCGGAAATTGGCGGAGGCAATTGGCGAGACTACGTTAAGGTGTGGGGCAAAATTCAAGTAGCCGATCCCCTCGTGTCAGAACACACTGGCCAGCCCTGTGTTTACTACCAATCAAAAGTCCTGCGGGAATATGAAGAAACCGTCACCACCCGCAATGCCGATGGAGAGATGGAGCGCAAAACCGAGCGCAAAACCGAGACCGTCTCTAGCCACAAACAATCCTTGCCGTTTCAGTTGGTGGATGACAGCGGGAGCGTCGAGGTGAATCCTGAAGGGGCGGACATTGAAACCGTCGAAGTGATGAATGAGTTTCGCCGAGAACGGGATGGCCGCAGCGGCACCCTAGGATTTCGCTACACAGAATCTCTACTGCCCCTCAACCGCAATATCTTGGTGGTGGGTGCCGCCAGTGACTTAACGGGGCAGGTTGTCCTGGGCAAGCCCACCGACTCCGATCACAAATACGTTATTTCCCTCAAAGATGAGGAGACCTTGGCCTCCAATGTCGAAAAAAATGCCGAGATCACCTTCGCCTCCATGGTGGGCTGTGCCGGGGTGGGGCTCCTGCTGATCCTCATTGACCTCGTGACCTAAGGAGCGTCATTGGGTAACGACCCTCCGAGTACAGGCGCAGGGGGCGGTTCGGTCATTTGTCTTAGGATGTTTTAGGAAAATCAAAGCCTGATTGCTCCAACATGGCCGCGCCCACTGCTTGAACTTGCCTAGAACGCTTTGGCAGAAGTCTCCGTCTCCCTTTGCTCCCCTGCTCCTCCGCTCCCTCGCCCCAGGCAAAGATTGGCAACTTTACGCCGCCATGTTCTAGAGACTGTCCCCCTGGCGCGACCAGGATTCTAGCGGCCATGGCTGATCGCCCCTAGGCGGCCCAGTACGATGAACTTATCTTGAAGTTGCCAGGGTTTTTCCCTAGAGACGGGAGGGCCAGGGCGGTTGCTGGGTCGGAGGGTGTCGGCCTCTGGTGCCGAAATCGGCGAAAATCTTCTGAATTCCCTGGGAACTTGGGCAAAGGGGCCGTATATTTGACCAAGTCTGATGGTCCGTCGGCGCTATTCCCCCAGTGAGTATGTGGCTTTGGTAAGATTGCGGCCTATGGCCCAACGCAGTCCTCAGGGTTCGCTATACCAGAGACAGATCGTTGGAGCCTGCGTGGCCATCGGCATGGCCCGATACCTGGAGCGGCAGGGCTGCCGGGGTCAGGGTTAACTGCCATCGTCTACCCTTCCTTAGGTCCGGGGGAAACTGGAAACCTGCCGACCCCTGAACCCGTCAGCTTTGATTGATCCGTCATGATGTCTGTTTTGACTTTTCCCGCCTCTGATGCTGATGCTGCGGCATCCCTACCCAATCCGTTGACCTGGGATGCACTGTTGGGGGTAGCCCTATTTGATACCAATGGCCTTCCCCGCGAGTATTTTGTCACTGCCAACCATCGCAGCACGAGTTGGGTGCAGATTGTTTTCCAAGCGTTGGGGTTGCGATCGCTGCTGACTTCATCTTTGCAGCTAGAGGGGTTTCAGCAAATTGCCATTAACCTCAAGGGCAGTACCGCCATCGTCCTCCGTCGCCGCAACGATTACGTTGCACTCCTAGTCAATGCTGCGATCGCCCCAACGTGTCAGACGCAGAGCGAGGTTTTAGAGCAGTGGGTCAATAGTCTGGATGCCAACTTTTTCGGCCAGCATCCCCATTTCATCGCTGCGTAAAGGGCGCTAGGCGACAACGTTAATGGTTGGACAAGGGGGTACCCCTAAGGGTAAAGGCCTCTCTGGATCCACCGCTAGGGCATTGCCCACCGGGGACAACCTTGGCGGGGGTCAACCAAACCAATTGGAGACCGTACCGTCGCTGCCCATCGTGGCTTGTTCCGTTTGGTATTGATGCACTAAATGGTCAATACCTTGGCGAATGAGATGCCCCATGTGGGTCTCTTGGGCAGGGGAATAACAGGGGGCTGAAGATTGCCAATCGCAATTGAGACCGTCCTCTACGGCGGCATAGGTGGCAGGCATACGGGCTACCACATAGGCTAGGAGTTTTTGATGCCAGTCTCCGGCGGTGAACAGGGTTTGATGGGGATGGCACGGATACTGCATCAAAATGGTCTCAATTTTCTCCCGGACAACGGGCAGGGCTAAGTTAACAATGGCGCGGGACATGGGTTTACTCCAAGGATGGGGAAAGGGATAGGGGAGCAAAAGGATCCCAGGGGGCAGGAATCTTAAGCAGTCTTAAGCACTCAAGGGGTCGGATTAAGCCAGGGGCGATTAAGGACGGGATGGTAGACCTCTATGTAGCTCACCGAGATGTCTTTTTGCGAAGGCCAGTCAATGGATTCAAAGCGGTTGAACTGATCACCATCGGGGATCTCAAAACGGATCAGATCGTGAAGTTCAATACTGGAATTTGGCAACTGAAGGCGTTTGCATAGGGGATTGCCGCCTTTTTCTGTAGGGAGGGAATTTCTTGGTCCCTTTAAAATTTGGTCTGCCATGCTTCCAGGGGCTGGATATCCCTATCCTGTCTGGTGGTGCTCAAACCCCTATTTATGTTTTAGAAAAAATCCCTTTCTCCTTTTCATAGAACCTGGGAACAGTTGCGAAATGACATGTTGCGCAATCTAAGTTCAAAGGATTGGCCTTCCCAGCAGCCCGTCGCCGCTGGTGATTGGCCCTACTTTCCTGATTCAAAGGATTAGCCTCCATGGCATCCCCCTCGCCGTTCATTATTTGCCCCGGTGTCCATGCCACTCGTTGGACCCAGGATTTTGTGGCCCAATTGGTTGGGGCCGATCGCGCCTTGGCCCCTCGCATCCACGTATCCCCCGTCGCGCCCGCCCTGGCTTGGTCGGGATACCCCCTACGGCGGTGGCTAACGGCGGCGTTTCCGATCCCGGCGCGATCGCCCCTCACCTTTGTGGCCTTCAGCGCTGGGTGTGTGGCGGCAGCGGCGATCGCCCATTACTGGGGCCAGCAGGGAGGGCGGGTGGAACGGGTGATCGCCCTGGATGGCTGGGGGGTGCCCCTAGGGGGGCCATTTCCGGTCCAGCGCCTGAGTCATGATTTTTTGACCCACCTCACCACCACGGGGCCTGCCCCCAGCCAATCCCACTTTTATGGCGACCCAGCGGTGCCCCATGATCACCTCTGGCGGTACCCAGCCCAAGTATCTGGGTGGATGGTGCCCCCAAGGCATCCCCAGGGGCGGGGTTCTAGCGCCGATCGCCTCCCCATGACCGCCCTAGACTTTTTGTTGCGGGCGGTGGCATCGGAGGGGTGACGGCTAGGGGCGACGGGGCGATGCGCCCCATCACCGGGGGCCGTGACGGGTGAATTGGGGCGAATTACAAGGATCTCGTAATATAAAAAGTCCGATTGAGCCCGCCCAATCGCAGCGGATTCGGGCATGATTGATCAATAAATCGGGCTGCGGGTCTGTCGCGATCGCGACCAGTGCTCACCCCCATTCAATTTTTGCTATCCACCCATACCCTGCTCCCATCAGTCCCATGACCTCTACTGTCCAAGCCCAGGAAAAAGTGTCCGTGCAGCGCGCGACGGGGGCCTATGCCCTGATTGATAGCCTCAAGCGCCACGGGGTTAAACATATTTTTGGCTACCCCGGTGGGGCGATTTTGCCCATTTACGACGAACTGTATCGGGCTGAGGCCGCAGGGGACATTCAGCACATTCTGGTACGCCATGAGCAGGGGGCCTCCCACGCTGCCGACGGCTATGCGCGGGCTACCGGGCAAGTAGGGGTCTGCTTTGGCACCTCTGGGCCAGGGGCGACCAACTTGGTGACGGGCATTGCCACCGCCTCCATGGACTCTATCCCCATGGTGGTGATTACGGGGCAGGTGCCGCTGCCGGCGATCGGCAGTGATGCGTTTCAGGAAACGGACATCTTCGGCATCACCCTGCCCATCGTCAAACATTCCTATGTGGTGCGGGATCCCCGCCATATGGCCCGCATTGTGGCGGAGGCGTTTTACATCGCCCAAACCGGTCGCCCCGGCCCGGTGCTGGTTGATGTGCCCAAGGATGTGGGGCTGGCGGAGTTTGACTATGAGCCGGTGGATCCGGGTCAGGTGAAACTACCGGGCTATAAACCCACGGTGAAGGGGAATCCCCGGCAAATTAGCCACGCCATTCGCCTGATGCGGGCGGCTCGCCAGCCGTTGTTGTATGTAGGGGGCGGGGCGATTACGGCGG
>JAQCHG010000156.1 GCA_027619675.1 Cyanobacteriota bacterium | reverse complement strand
ATGGATGGGCGGGTTACTCAACGGGATCAAGGCGAAATCCGGCCTCACAACAGCGAAAGCCGGGGAATGCCCTTATCCTAGGGGGTTACGGCGGTCGGGCGATCGCCCGCTGCCCAACGCCAGGGGCCAGCATTCCCCTCCGGGGATGTTGATGGTTGCCTTGCCATCCAACGATGTCCCCACTCTGCCGTTAAAGTGAAGGGATGCCCAGCGGGATGCCCTAGGGATTTGGATCGCAAACCCTCAGCGCGATCGCAGGCTGCCCCCGGCCCCGAAGGCACCCCCAAATAACCGGATTCTGGCCCCTGTGCATTCCCTATGAGCATACTCACAGTTATCTCCCTCCTTATTGGTCTTGTCCTTCTGGTGGTGGGAGCTGAGGTTTTAGTGCGGGGAGCGTCAAATCTCGCAGCGATCGTCGGGTTATCCCCCCTCATTATTGGTCTTACGGTGGTCAGCTATGGCACCAGTGCCCCAGAGCTAGCGGTCAGTGTCCAATCTCAGTTTTTGCAAGAGGTAGACATTGCCCTGGGCAACGTCATCGGCAGCAATGTGTTCAACGTGCTGATGATCCTGGGGCTGTCGGCGGTGGTGATACCGCTCACGGTGGCCCAACAGTTGGTGCGGCTAGATGTGCCGATCATGATTGGGGTATCGGGGCTGATGCTGCTGTTTGCCATGGATGGCACCATCGGCCATAGCGATGGCGTTATCCTTCTGCTGGGCAGCGTGGTATACACCGGATTTTTGGTGTATCAGGGGCGAAAGGACAGCCAAGCCCTGGCGATGAATGGGGAGTTACCCCCCGGTTCAGCTCTAGTCAAACGCACCCCAGCCCAAATCTTGATCAGCGTCGGTCTCGTGCTGTTGGGCTTGGTGCTGCTGGTGGTGGGGGCTCAGTTTTTAGTGGATGGGGCGGTGGAGGTGGCCCAAGCCATGGGGGTGAGTGAGCTCATCATCGGCCTTACCATCGTGGCGGCGGGCACCTCCATGCCAGAACTGGCCACCTCCGTGGTGGCCAGCTACCGGGGCGAGCAGGACATTGCCGTGGGCAATGTGGTGGGCAGCAATATTTTCAACATCTTGACGGTGATGGGGGCCACCGCCACCGTGGGCAGCGTCCCCGTGTCGGCGGCGGCCCTCCACTTTGACCTACCCGTGATGGTGGCGGTGGCGATCGCCTGCTTCCCCATTTTCTGGACCGGCAACCGTATCTCCCGCTGGGAGGGACTGCTGTTTGTGGGTTACTACCTGGCCTACAGCGCCTATCTAATTTTGGATGCCGTTGGCCACGACCAAATTGGCCTGTTTAGCAACGTCATGCTGCTGTTTGTGATTCCGCTGACGGTGGTGACCTTGATTACCCTGGTGTTGCAGCGGCCCCAACGGCCCCGACGGGTGGACCTAACATCACCCCCGTGCGGGGAGCCAGGGTCAGCCGCCAGCCTCGATCGCTCCGGTGCAGGGGGGCCGCCCCATACACCACCGCAGGATCCGTCAGATTCGGCAGAGTAGGCAGGGTCACCTCGGCCTGATGGCGACCCGCATTCACCACCACCGCCACCGTTTGCCCTTGCCAGCAGCGGGCAAAGCCGTAGACCTCCCCCTCAGCCACCAGCGGGCGATAGTCCCCCAGCCGCAGGGCGACATAGGTGGCCCGCAGGTCAATCAAGGTACGGTGGTGGGCCAGCAAATCATGGTTCCACTGTTCTGGGGGGGGAAAGGTGCGGCGGCAGTCGGGATCGAGGCCCCCCGCCAGCCCCACCTCATCGCCGTAGTAGATGCTGGGGGCACCGGGAAAGGTCATCTGGAGCAGCACCGCCAGATACAGACTGTCCAGGTCTTCCCCCAGCACCGTCAGGGCGCGGGCAATGTCATGGCTAGACAGCAGATTTAACTGGGTAAGCTGAATCTCCCAAGGATACAGGTCCAATAGATGCTGGATCTTTTCCCCATAGCCCGCCCCGTCTAGGGGGGGATAGGGGTAGTAGTCGGGCACCTCGGCATATTCCCGCCGCACCCGATCGCCCCCCGCAAAGGCCAGGGTCGGGCCAGCAAACAGATAGTTCATCACCCCATCAAACTGGGTGCCATCCAGCCAGGGGCGGGCATCGCGCCACACTTCCCCCACGATGTAGGCGTCGGGGTTGATGGCCTTGACGCGATCGCGAAATTCCTGCCAAAAGCCGGGGGTTTTCACCTCAAAGGGCACATCCAAGCGCCAGCCATCGATACCCTGGTGCAGCCAATACTCCCCCACCCGCATCAGATATTCCCGCACCGCCGGGTTGTCGTGGTTGAACTGGGGCAAGGCCCGGTTATTCACCCAACTGGCGTAGTTGGCGGGATATTGACCGTCGTAGGCAGACAGGGGCCAGTTTTCCACCTTGAACCAGTCCAGCCAAGGGGAATGGGGGCCGTTCTCTAAAATGTCGTTAAAAAAGAAAAAACCGCGACTGGCGTGGTTAAACACCCCGTCTAGGACGATCTTCATGCCGCGATCGTGGGCGGCGGTGAGCAGGTCCTGAAACGCCCCATTGCCCCCCAACAGAGGATCCACCCGGTAATAGTCGTGGGTATGGTAGCGGTGATTGCAGGCGGACTGAAAAATGGGGGTGAAATACAGGGCGGTCACCCCCAGGTCTTGGAGATAGTCGAGGTGTTCCATCACCCCCCACAGATCGCCCCCCTTATAGCCCGATAGGGTCGGGGGGGTATCCCAAGGTTCCAGGGATACCGCCATCTCCGGCAGGGCCGGGGGATGGTGGGTGCGGGCAAAGCGATCCGGGAAAATCTGGTAAAACACGGCGTGTTTCACCCAGTCCGGCGTCTGAATGGTCATGGATCGGGTCCTGATCTCCACGCATAGGCTAGCGGGTTGCCCCCGCGATCGCCAGAAACCGATCCAACCCCGTCGGCTCCCCTCGCTGACAAATCCCTTGATTAATCGGTGCTGATGACGCCATCTTCTGGGTTGACCAGACGCAGCAGCTTTTGCTTGATTTGCATGTCAAACACCTCCCACTTGAGGCGGTTGTATTCGCTGTTTTCGTAAAAGCCTGAGAGAAAACCTACGGGAATTTCAAAACCCCCAGCACTGGAGCGCCCGCCCCCAAAAAAGCGGCCTTGGCTATCTTGACCAAAGGCTTCCTTGAGGAATTCATCGGGATCCAGGGTGATCTTGCTGGTGCGCAGGGACCCAATCACCACTTCCCGCTCTTCGTCTTCATCGTGGACGATGCCGTAAACCACAGCGGTGTGGACGTTTTCTTCGGTGACCAAAAAGTCCGCCGCCTGGGGAATGGCGTCGCGATCTTCGTAGCGCAGATACCCAACCCCCGCAATGGAGACGTTGTTTTGCACCTTACGATTCCGCAGCGATCGCTCGATCACATCCATCACCCGTTTAGACCGGGAGGCCCGCAAAATGGCGCTGAGCAATTGCGGGTCATAGTAGCGGCTGAGGTAAGCCGCCGCCATAAAGTCCGGCTCCGCCGCATGCATGAGCTGATTGGTATCCGCCCGCAGACCATGCATGAGGGCGGTGGCGCATTTGACGTGGGTGCTGTTGCTGCGATCTAGGGTTAGCAGCGCTTCACCTTGCAGATATTGGGTCAAAATCGTCGCCGTTGCCCGAATCTGGGGCCGCAGGTCCACCAGTTCCGCATTCAACTTTCTTTGGGGGGCATGGTGGTCGATCACCAACACCAGGGGCACCCCGGCAGCTTCCACCAAGGGGGTGAGTTGGCAGGTGGTGCCCTGGGTGTCGATCAGCACATAGCCCTGATATTGATTCAAATCGGGCTGGGTATTGCTCTGGGGATTCCAGCGGCGGGCGGGCAGGCCCGTTAACCGCACCAGGGCGATATTTTCTTGATGGCTGAGGGTACCGCCGTAGTAAATGTCACAGTCAATGTCGTGGTGACGGGCAATCAGTTGATAGGTCCAAGCGGAGGATAGGGCGTCGGGATCAGGGAAATCCTGGAGTAGTACAAGGTGGCGATCGCCCCCATGCTTAGACAGCAGATCCCGCACCTTCAGCGGCATCGCCGTATCCCCAGGAATATGGGTGGCGTCTTGGCCAGACCGTTCTCCCTGGCGCGGGGGGGCTTGGGGTGCCGTAACCTGAGGCGTTGCCGTTGATGTCTGCTGCTGAATGGGATCCATAACCATCCTGGGTTGCCAATGCCAATCCTCAAATGTCGACAAATTTCGACCTTGAGGACACGCTGAGCCTTTAACCTAGCGTGCTTTGAGCCCCCATTCTTCCCCCCGTGGGGATAGTTGCCCCCAACGGCAACGGGCTAAAACCCACCCCCTTGGGAATCGGAACAATAGGCCAGAAACCTATAAACCTATGTATGAGCAGTAGCCCCATAGGTGGGACGCCATGAAGACCGCTGCGCGCCCACGGGAAATCCGCAAGTGCATATCAACCAAATTTCGTCAATCCTCCCTGTAACATTCACCGCAACCCTTAGGGGAATTCACGGTATTTGTGAAGTTTTCGTGAACGCTAGAGCCCCGTATTAACACTTACGTGCTGAGATGTTACTTTCGTTTCGTGCGGATGCGGCAATCACTTAGGTGAGTGCCACAGCAGCAACCGGGTTCGATGTGTTTTCGTTCTTTGGCGGGAGCTTTGCGATGCGATTCCCAGTGCAATTCTCGACTGTGATGGCTCTAGCCGCGATCGCAGGCATAACAGGTGGAGCCACGGCTGCCCAAGCCGGCAGCCTGTCGGGGGCTCCCCTGCTCGATCCCATCCTCATTGACTTTGAGGATTTTGCTGCGGGCACCTTCATTCGAGGCCACGAATGGGCAGACCACGGCGTCACCCTGAGTGTCGATTCCAACCGACAGTTGCGGGATGCTTCCGGGGATTTACCCTTAAGACTCTTTGACAGTAACTGCCTACCCCATCCTTCCCGAGGCAGCAACCTGCCCAAATGTACGGGGGACGATGGGGACCTCGCCACCGGAGAGGCCTTTGGGACGGCCCCGGAAGGCAATGTCCTGATCATCCAAGAGGACAACAGCCACCTGCGGGTCAATCGGCGCAAGCAGGGTGAGGAGGCATTGGGGGATCCCGATGATGATGCCAGAGGGGGGATCATCACCTTTACCTTTGCCCAGGCGGTGTCCTTAGTGAGCCTGGGGATTTTGGATTTTGACGATCGCGATCGCGGCGAAGGATTTATCCGGGCCTACACCAGCGCAGACGATTTGACCGCTGCCCTCACCTTTAACCTCAGTGACATTGCCCCCATGAATCGTGATTTTCCGGGGAATAACTCCCTGCGGAAACTGGATGCCTTTGGCGGCGGCCTGTTCCAAAAGCTGGTGGTGGAATATCCCGGCAGCGGAGCCATTACCCACCTAGAGTTTCAACCGGTCGCCCCTGGGGGCAGTTATACCTGGCTAGAAGAAAAAGACTCCCACCGTTGGTAGGGGGCACTGGCTAGCAATCCCTCGCCCTCCTGACCAACATCGCCAAGATAGGCAAAGAGGCTTACGTCTTAGGCATCACCAAAAATCCGTGACGCTGTAGCCCAATTGCTCTAGCA
>JAQCHG010000155.1 GCA_027619675.1 Cyanobacteriota bacterium | reverse complement strand
ACTCCGGCTGGGCGGCGGCGGCGGCGGGCTTCATGCTCTCCAATGACCTGCTGATCATTACCGGAGCCCTGGTGGGCAGCAGCGGGGCCATCCTCAGCTACATCATGTGCCGTGCCATGAACCGCTCCTTTGTCAGCGTCATCCTCGGGGGCTTTGGCACCACCGGGGGTCGCGCCAAGGCGGTGGAAGGCACCGCGACCGCGACGACGGTGGAAGACACCGTGGAAGTGCTGGATGCCGCCGATAGCATCATCATCGTCCCCGGTTACGGTATGGCGGTGGCCCAAGCCCAACATGCGGTGGCGGAAATCACCAAGATTCTGCGCGATCGCGGTAAAACCGTCCGCTTCGGCATTCATCCGGTGGCGGGTCGCCTGCCCGGCCACATGAACGTGCTGCTGGCGGAGGCCAACGTCCCCTACGACATCGTGCTGGAAATGGAGGAAATCAACGATGACTTCCCCGAAACCGATGTGGTGCTGGTGATCGGCGCGAACGATACGGTTAACCCCAGCGCGATGGAGGACCCCGAGAGCCCCATCGCTGGGATGCCTGTGCTGGAGGTGTGGAAGGCCCACAATGTGGTGGTGCTGAAGCGCAGCCTGTCACCGGGCTATGCTGGGGTGCCCAATCCCCTCTTCTATAAAGAGAACACCCAGATGCTCTACGGCGATGCCCGCGCCAACGTCAACGGCATCCTCAGCCACCTCTCCACCCCAGAGGCGGCCACCCCGGCCCTAGCCACCGCAGCGGGATAGGGTCTAGCGCTGGGATCGGGCTACTTCTGCCAAAGAGCCCTGGAGCGGTGATCGAGCCTGCTCCCTTCCGTAACACCAGCGGACGCAGCCCTGCGTCCGCTGGTGTTTTTGGCGATATCCCCCGTTGCCCCGGTAGGCTGGAACGGATGGATTCGATACACTGGGCGAAACGGTGAACCGTGTCTTTTCCTCAACGATCCTTTCCCCTAGCGATGTCTGGGTTCTCCTCTACCGTGCCTCGACTGGCGACGGCTTCCCCTACCCTGGCCCCCGATAAAGCCAGCCAGGTCACCCGTAAGCCCTATCCCAACTACAAAGTGATTGTGCTGGATGACGACGTGAACACCTTCCAGCACGTGGCCTCCTGCCTGATGAAATACATCCCCAACATGACCAGCGATCGCGCCTGGGAACTCACCAATCAGGTCCACTACGAAGGTCAGGCCACGGTTTGGGTCGGTCCCCAGGAGCAAGCGGAGCTTTACCATAGCCAGTTGAGTCGGGCTGGCCTGACCATGGCTCCCCTAGAAAAGGCGTAGGCCCCCCCTGCGATCGCCCGTCACTCCGGCACAATGGGAACACAGGAAACCCTTTGAGCAGCAGGAGGCGATGGTGGGGCAATCGGAACGGGGACGACTGGTGTGGAACCATTCCACCCACATTCCGGGGCTGATTCCCCTCCTGGAAACCTTACTCACCCAGGAACCTGCCATTCAAACCATTACCCCCGGCGTCATTGCCACCGTCCGCAGCCACGCCCCCCACTTTCGCCTCAAGGTCTCGGTGCCCATTCGGGGCGGTTACAAGCTCATTGCCCGTCGCGGAAAATCGGCCCAGGAGGTGTTCCTGCTGACTCCCTTGGCCCAAGGGGACCTGGAAACTGCCCTGACCAAAGCCCTTCAGGCCCAGCGTCGCCTATGAACGGGGAAAATGGCTGGTACCAGGAAGGCAAGGCCCGATTTTATGTGGAGGATGCCTTTTACCGTCCCCACAGCCAGGTGGGGCGAGATTTGGCGGTGCTGGCGGCGGCGGTGTATCGCCAGCAGCGGGGGCAACTGCGGGTGCTGGATGCCATGACTGGCTGCGGGGTGCGGCCCCTGCGCTACCAACTGGAGGCTGGGGCCGATTGGGTGTGGGCCAATGAAGGCAACCCCGAAATGCGGGATGTGCTGATGAAAAACCTGGCCATGGGGATGCGATCGCGTTCCTATCGCATCACCCATCAGGACGCTAACCAGGTGTTTTTTACCTGCTATCAACAGCGGGATTTCTACGATTTGGTGGACATCGACTGCTTTGGCAGCGGTGCCCCCTACCTGTCTACAGGGCTCTGGGCCACCCGCATTGGTGGCTTCCTGTACCTCACCAGTACCGACACCCGCACCACCGGGGGCCATAACCCTGACCAGAGTGTGCAGGTGTATGGAGCCTATGCGCGATCGCACCCCGCCGTCCATGAGCAGGGGCTGCGGCTGCTGATCGGCAGTGTGCTCCAGCAGGCGGCCACCCGAGGTATGCATGTGCAGCCTGTGTTTTCCCTGTTTAATGGCCAAGTCCATCGGGTGATGGTGCGCCTCAGCATGGGAGATCCCTGGATCCCTGAGCGGTATGGGTTCATCGGCTATTGCCACAATTGTGGGCACTACCAAACCCTGGGGTGGCGACAATTGGGGCGGGCCACCTGCCCCCATGCTGCTTTGGATGATTTTCCGGGCGACACGACGGACTTTATGGCCGTTACAGGTCCCCTGTGGTTAGGCCCCCTCCACGACACCGCCATGCTCTCCCAAATGATGGACTTGGCGGCCCAGTGGGGGTGGCATAAGCGGGTCAAGCTGCTGCAAATTATGCGGGCGGAGGCGGAGATGCCCCCCTATTACTTCCGCCTGGGGGACATTGGCCGCCATGGCCAAATGGACATTCCCCGCCGCGATCGCCTGATCAATGGGCTGCGCGATCGCGGGTACCGGGCCTGTATGACCCACCTCGATGCCCAGGCCATCAAAACGGATGCCCCCATCCACGCCTGTGTGGCGATCGCCCGCACCTGTGGCGCTGGGTAGACCATGGGGACCGGATGCCGCTGCCGCCTGTTTCAATCCCTGCTCTACAGACAGGGGGCCAATTGACTAGAACTTCCGTACAATGCTGCCGAAGCCTCGGTGTTCCGTTGAGGCAAGGGGCTTAAGCCCGTTGTCCATGGGTGGGCTCGTAAGTCCTGTTGATGAAGTTCGAGAAGGTGAGGGCTACGAAACTGGGATGCATTGGTTTGGGATCCGTCATGGTTCGGGGGGATCGGGCTCTGGGTCTATGGAAGTTGCCCCTTCTTCCGATCTTGGCGGATTCGGGTCCACTGGGGGCAACAGGGGGGCCACTAGGCGACCCAAGGTGAGGAAGTCAAAATTACGCAGGTAGGTTTCTAGCTGCTGACGGGTACTGGCTGCCGTTGCGGGCATTTGGGCCATTAGCCCTAGCAGGGTAGTGTCATCACAGCGCAGGGCGTGGGTATGGACCTGTTGCAACCAAGCCCCGGACATTTCCGCCAGATGCCCTAGGTTGATGGCCAAGGTCGGTGCCGCGATCGCCTCATGGGTCACGCCCCCCCGCCCCGACTCCAACTCCCCTAGGGCGGTCACCGGCAGGGCCAAGCAAAACTGACTGCCCCTCCCCACCGCACTGTCAAGGCTGAGGGTACCGCCCAAGAGTTGAGCATAGTGCTTGCAAATGGCCAGCCCCAGGCCGGTGCCACCCTGGCCAGGGCAGCTATGGCCCTGTTCAAAGGCATCGAAAATGCAGTCCTGTTTGTTGGGGGCAATCCCGCGCCCCGTATCCGTCACCGTAAACCTGAGGCACCACAGAGCGGCCCCCGCTAAAGTGGCCGGTGTCTCCCCCGGCGGGGGCGGATCTCCATTGGGTAAGGGTTCTCCCTGCACCTGGAGGTGAACCTGGCCCTGGTCGGTGAATTTAACGGCGTTATTGAGGAGGTTTAGCAGAATCTGCCGCAGTTTGCTGGCATCGGTGCGGATGTGGCGAGGGCAGGTCGGGGACAAGGTGAGCCGGAGGGTCAGGCCCTGATCCACCGCTGGCTGTCGCAGCATGGCCCCTAGACTCTGGATCAACTCCGCCAAATCCACCGGTTCTAAATGGAGGGGCATGCGCCCTGCCTCTAGGCGGCTGAGATCCAGCACATCATTAATCAGGGTCAGGAGGTGTTGACCACTGTGGAGAATGGTTTGCAGGGATTCCCGGAGGGGGGCGGACAGGGTGTCCTCCCGCTGCAACACCTGGGTCATGCCCAGCATGATATTGAGGGGGGTGCGCAACTCATGGGTGATATTGGCCAAAAAGTACCCCTTGGTTTGATTGGCCGCATCGGCGGCTGCCTTGGCCTGTTCTAAGGCTAGGGTGCGCTCCCGCAACTGCAAAATCAGACTCATTTTTTGGATGGCGATGCCCAGGTGGATGGCGGTCTGCACCACAATGCCAATGTCGTTACTAGACCATGGGCGGGGGCCTCGGTTGTGGTACACCCCCAGCCATCCCCAGCGATGTTGATCACAGACAATGGGGACCGTGATGTAAGCCTGGGCCTGCCAATCCCCTAACTGCTGGCGTTGGTCAGTGGTTAGGGGGGCGATCGCCACGTTTTCCACACAGGTAAACGTAGCCTGGGGTGGGGGATCAGCGCCGGGAGCGGTGCCCAGCGATACTGGGCTGTCCAACAGGGCTACAGGTCTCACTAAGCTGCGATCGCAGCCCTCCACCCTAGCCTGGGGGGGATCCATGGCCGTTGCCAGAATGGATCGCCAGCCCGCTCCCACTGCTTCCGCCACCCACGTGCCCGGCTCGGCGGTGTCCCCGACGGCGTATTGGTAGATGACAACGCGATCGCAGGGCAACACCCGGCGCAGTTCCGTCACCGTGGTGTGGAAAATCGCCTCCATGCCGGAACTGCTTTGAATTTGTCGCACAATCCGGGCGCTGGCCGCTTCCCGATCTAAGCTGCGGCGCAGCGCCAGTTCCGTCGCCCGTCGGGCGGTGATATCCACACAATTACCGATAATGCCTTCCACCCTGCCCGCCACCTGCAACGGCACCAGGGTGGTTTGGTACCAGCGGGTTTCCCCGCAACGGTTGACAATTGCCTCCTCCGCTAGGGTCACCGCCTGCCCAGTGGTCATTACCTGACGCTGGAGATGTTGATGTAGGGAAGATTGGGGGGGATCGGCATTCAGCACCGGATCAGCTTGGCCGAGGAGCGCGTCGGGAGGCACCTGATAAATATCGCCGGTGGCCCGGTTGGCTACCTGAAAGTGACCCTGGTCATCCTTGACGAACACCGCACTGGGGACCGCATCTAGCACCTGTTGCAGAAACCGTTGGCGGGCGTCCCGATCCGCCTCCGCTTGCTTGCGATCGCGAATGTCCACCACAATCGCCAAATCCGCAATGGGGACTCCCCGCTGATCGCGCACCAGGGACAGGGTGACCTGGGTCCAAATTGGCTCTCCCACCTTGGGCAAGTAACGCTTTTCAAGTTGAATCGAAGTCACCTCCCCCCGGTATAGGCGTTGAATATCCGCCTGGTTCCGCAGGACATCTTCGGTATGGGTCACCTGCCGAAAGGTGAGTTGACACAGTTCCGCCTGGGTGTAGCCCAGCAGGTCGCAAAACGCTTGGTTGGCGAGAACGAACTTGCCTGTCGTGATGTCGGCTTCATTGATCCCCACCGCCGTTTGCTCCACCACCGCCTGCAACCGCTGGGCTGGGGTTGGATATCCCAGGGGTGCTGGCCAGTATTGAGCCAACC
>JAQCHG010000154.1 GCA_027619675.1 Cyanobacteriota bacterium | reverse complement strand
GGGTCATCTGTCTCTAATATGACCATGCCCAGAACGCTTCTGAAGCTTGAGTCTCAATGGTCTGAGGTCGCTCGTGATGGTGATGCCAAGCCTATTTTCCGAACCTTGAAGTCTCACACTCAGGTATTAATCCTGCAACTCTTGCAAACAGGTCCTTTGAGTCACGAAGTCCATGCTCTGAACTTGAGCCCCCCTGACCATCTATTAAACAGGTACGGGTGAGCGAGGAGAGGTTACAGGCGATCGTTCGCCAGGAGCATCATCAAAAATCACACCCTTTGCCTTTAAATCAGCTATGTCTTCGGGCGCTAATCCCTGAGAATTAATCATCAAAGTACCCTCTAAATGTGCACCATCCCAACAGACACCCTGCAAGTTTGCATCTCTAAAAGTTGCCCCTAAATGTTGAGCCCGAAAACAATTAAGCGTAGCGACAATATTATTGAGGTCTAGAGTACTTGCAAGATCGAGGGCGTGGGTACTGGTGAGGTCGAAGTCGAGGTCTAGGGCTAGAGCGAAAGAGCGGTCGAGGGTGCTGGCTAGGGCTAGAGCGAAGGAGCGGTCGGAGGTGCTGATGAGGGCTAGAGCGAAAGATCTGGCGCAGTGGAGGGTGTGGGTAAGGGCATGGGCTAAATTGAAGGTGTGGACTAAGTCCAGGGTGCGGGCTAGGTCGAGGATAAGATTGGATAAGTGATGCGAAATAATATCTGTCTGAAAGATATTAGTCATATCAATCAATAGTGGTGAACTTAAAATTAGCACCTGTAAAATCAGTTCCCTCTAAGTTGGCGTGAGACAAGTTCGCACCCTGCAAGTTTGCACCTGTGAAGTTGGCGTAGGAGAGATCTTTCCCAGACAGATCCACGCCTGACAAATCTGCACTCACAAAATCTTGTTTGGGATCTAGGCCCACAATTTCTGCCAGTTCAAAGAAGTCGGTGGTTTCGGCTTCCAGTACCGCTTCAATTTGCTGTTCGAGTTTCTCAAAGCTGGCGGGTTCAGTCATGGCACCACCTTCCCTGACAAAGGGGCTGTGATTCTAACAGCGGTTTGAGATAGTGCAGCACGATCGCCCGCTCAATGACCGCGAGCTTATTGCGGTGAATATTTTTCGTGAGCCCTACCTCACCCCACGTAATGCGAATGTCTTCCCCTCGGGCAGTAAAAGATGCCGTCAGGGTACAGGGCAGGCAGTCGATGTTCAGGGCTCCTAGCAGTGTCTCTTTCAGCAGACCGTCTAGGACGTTGCGTTCACCGTAGGCATCAAATACCCAGGCAGGGTTTTCCTCAGAGCCCAGCTTTTTGACCTGAAAAACATCTACCGTGACCTTTTCCGCCATCCCTTCTGTGTGCTTGGCGCTGAGGCTGCGTTCACTGGGCTTTATGCCCGCCTGCACTTCACTGGCGCGGGTCTGCTGCTGCTCCACCGTCATCGACACGTTGAACGGTTTCAACAACGCCGTTTTCTCTAGCGGCAGCTTGCAGTTGCCAAACTCAAACCGCAACTGTCCCCGACGAATACCGAAGGTGGCGCGACCATCCGGTAAACCTAACTTTCTGCCCGCAGGCACTTCAACTTCTTGCTCACCGCTGAAGCTAATGGTGAGGCTGAGATCAACGGTCTGGGGCGGGGCCGCGACTTCGGTGGTGACGAGACGAGACAGGGGGGACGGCTTGGGGACCGGAGCCGGGGCAGTCAGATGGAGCTTCATCGCCACACAGTCAGGGAAGCGACTGGTGATTTCTGGTTCAACCCTCATATCCCCTCACCGCCATACCAAGCGCCATCTAGACTCTGCCATCTTGGCAGTATTTTTCTAAGCCTAAAGGATGTCTGCTAAAGAAGCACCGCCCTGAGAAAACTGATTCCCAGAACGGTGCATCAACTTACAGATTCTGTTTTAGGCGACCCTACACCCGTGCGGCGGCGGCTTCTGCCAACTCACCCTGTTGAGGATGGATGGGGGCACCGCTTTGCAACTCGGTATAGAGGCGGTTGAGGGCATTTAGATAGGCTTGGGTGGAGGCCACCACAATGTCCGTATTGGCGGCGTGGCCAGAGTACACCTTCTCCCCATGGCGCACCCGGATGGTCACCTCCCCGATCGCGTCAATGCCCGCCGTCACCGACTGCACCGAGAACTCGATCAACTCATTGGGGATATTCACCACCCGGTTCACCGCCCGGTAGACCGCATCCACTGGCCCCGTGCCGATCGCCGCATCGGTTAACTCCTCCCCTTCCGGCGTCCGCAGGGTCACCGTTGCCGTGGGGGTGGCGTGGTCACCGCAAGACACCTGCACCAACTCCAGGTGGAAATGCTCAGGGGCCTGCTGGGTTTCATCATTGACCAGGGCCAAAATGTCCCAATCGCTCACCACCTTCTTCTTATCCGCCAGATCCTTAAACCGCAGGAAGGCGCGGTTGAGGTCCTGATCCCCCAGTTCATGGCCCAACTCCTTCAGGCGGGTGCGGAAGGCATTGCGGCCCGAGTGCTTGCCCAACACGATTTGATTCTTGTTGAGGCCGATGGACTCGGCATCCATGATTTCGTAGGTGAGCTTGTTCTTCAGCACCCCATCCTGGTGGATGCCCGACTCGTGGGCAAAGGCATTGGCGCCGACGATCGCCTTATTGGGCTGCACAAACATGCCCGTTAGGCTCGACACCAGACGAGAGGTTTGGTAAATCTCGGGGGTGTTGATGTTAGTCAACGGCGCTTCCGACTCCGCCGGACGGCCCAGGAAAGGATTGTAGAAGCTGCGGCGCACATGCAGCGCCATCACCAACTCCTCCAGGGCGGCATTTCCGGCCCGCTCCCCGATGCCGTTGATGGTGCATTCCAACTGCCGCGCCCCATTCTTCACCGCCTCCAGGAAGTTGGCCACCGCCAAGCCCAGATCATTGTGGCCATGGACGGAAATCACCGCCTGGTCAATGTTGGGCACGTTTTCCTTGATGCCGCGAATCAGGGTGCCAAACTCCGTCGGCGTCAGGTAGCCCACGGTGTCGGGGATGTTGACGGTGGTGGCCCCAGCGGCGATCGCCGCTTCCAACACTTGATACAAAAACTCAGGATCCGAACGGCCCGCATCCTCCGGCGAGAACTCCACATCGTTCGTGAAGGTCTTGGCATAGGCCACCATCTCGGGGGTGATGGCCAGCACCTCCTCACGACTCTTGCGCAGTTTGTACTGCATGTGGATGTCGGAGGTGGCAATAAAGGTGTGGATGCGGCCCTTAGCCGCTGGGGCGATCGCCCGTCCAGCGGTTTCAATATCCTGCTTCGTCGCCCGCGCCAAACCGCAGATGGTGGGGCCTTCGGGGGTGCCCACCTGGGCTGCGATCTTGCTCACCGCCTCAAAGTCCCCAGGGCTGGCAAAGGGGAACCCGGCTTCGATGATGTCCACACCCAGTCGAGCCAGTTGCCGCGCGATCGTTAGCTTCTCATCCACATTTAGGGTGGCTCCAGGGGATTGCTCGCCGTCCCGCAGGGTGGTGTCAAAGATCAAAATGCGGTCTTCTGGCATCGACTGGTTACTCATCGCGTTCACAGGTAGATAGAGGACAAAAGCGTAAAACTGTAGCGACAGCCACTATTTTAGTGGGCCTAACTCGGGGTTGGTACGAGTTCGCCCAGAATTACTTGAGGGTTTGGTGACCTAAACCGAGAGCACAGCCCCTTGGTTAGGTCTGGGGTTTCCGCCACCATAGCCGTTATGGGTTCAAGGGGCATCCATAACGGCCATGGCCCCGAGGGCGCACCATCAATTCAGGTTGCAAGCCAGGTTAGGAAACCATCGCCGCGCCCGTCCCGAGGATCCCACTCAGGGCTGTAACCGTTATCCAACCAAGGGTCTGACTAGAACTGCTAACACCCCCGAGAAAAAGGCTTTTAGCCAGCCTACACCCCATGAGAAGACTGGGGCTAAGGGCGATTTGTAGAACTGTTTCCACCCCCGGAAGAGCCCACCGTCGCCTAGAAGGAATTGGTACAATTTCTAAACTGGCCCATAGCTTCCTGTGGGGAAAAAATGCCTTCAGGGGTGAAGTATCTACCCATACCAATCTTCCTCAGAATTGGTATTCCATCCACAATCCTGACATCAAGGATATAACCCGTCACTGTTATGTCCCTTTCATCGCCCCCCATCGCCATGACCTCTGGAATTCCTGATTTGAGTCGCAGTCAACGCTCCCTCGCTGCCATCGTCCTCACGGATGCGGTGGATTTTAGTGCCCATATGTCCGCCGATGAGGAACATACCCTCAGTTTAATTCAGCACGATTTGCACCTCATTGAAAAGCTTTGCCAAAGCTTTGAAGGGCGGGTGATTAAATCTACAGGCGACGGTCTACTGATGTGTTTTACCAGTGCCGTCCAGGCGGTGAGTTGTAGTTTAGAAATTCAGCGAGAACTGCGGAAAGCCCACCAGGGCAGCGATCCTAACCAGCAATTGCTCCACCGCATCGGCATCCATTTGGGGGATGTGTTTTTCAGCGGCGGGGATGTGATGGGTAATGGGGTGAACATCGCCGCCCGTCTGCAAACGGAGGCCTACCCTGGGGGCATTTGCATTTCCCAGGTAGTTCATGATGTGGTGCGATCGCGCCTCAGCCTTGATGCCACCTATGCTGGCGCATTACACCTCAAGAACATTCAAGAACCCCAATCTGCCTACCACCTCAACCCCTACGAAAAGCACGAATCCCCCGTCGCCCCCGCCAACATCACAGCAACCCACCTCCCAGAACAAACGGTGGTGAGTCAGGGCCAAAAACTAGGTCCCGGCAGCAAGGTGGGGGGACGCTACACCATTCAACGGGTCCTGGGGCAGGGGGGCTTTGGCCGCTCCTACCTGGTGGAAGACACCCAACGCTTTGGGGAATTGTGTGTGCTTAAGGAGTTTTTCCCCAGCAATACCTCTAAAAAGAATTTGCAAAAGGCCCTCGATCTGTTTAAGCGAGAAGCCAAAACCCTCTACCAAATTAACCATCCCCAAATTCCCACCTTCCTGGCCTGTTTTGCCCAGGAAGGTCGCCTGTTTATTGTGCAGGAATATATCGAAGGGGTGACCTATTCCCAACTGCTGCGTAGCCGCCGCCTCGATGGGCAACGGTTTTCTGAAAGTGAGGTGATGCAGTGGTTACTGCACATGCTGCAAGTGCTGGACTACATCCACAAACTGGGTATTGTGCATCGAGATATTTCCCCCGACAACATCATCTATGCCCAAGCGCGGGATCTGCCAGTGCTGATTGATTTTGGCCTGGTCAACGATGCCATGACGGATATTTTGTCCGATCACGGCGAGGAGGTTACTAACCCCAAATCCGCCACCATCGCGGGCAAGTTTGGCTATTCCCCCCCCGAACAAATTCGTCTAGGTCAGTGCTTTCCCTCCAGCGATCTCTATGCCCTGGGGGTGACCGCCATTGTGCTGCTGACGGGTAAAGACCCTCGGGACTTACTAGACCGCCAGTCCCTAGAGTGGCAGTGGCAACGGGAAGTGCAGATGTCGGGGGCGGCGGTGGATATTTTGAATAAGCTGCTGCAACCCAAACCCA
>JAQCHG010000153.1 GCA_027619675.1 Cyanobacteriota bacterium | reverse complement strand
GGGATTCCCCATCTGCCACGCCTCCGCCAGAATGCCCCCATTTATACACAATTGCCTGGGAATGGCACGGGGGTGGGGGATTTTGCAAGGGGAGGGGGGTGAAGGGCGGGTCTGTTCTAGGGGTGGGTAGAGAGGGAATAGGGAATGGGGAATAGGGAATGGGGAATGGGGAATGGGCGTTAGAGTTTTTCGCCGCTGAGGATAAACATGGGATCAATGGCTCGAAAGACCTGCTGATTGCCCCGCGTTTCTAACCGGTTGATGACGGGCTGCACGATGTCCACGCTGCGCACCTGGAGTTCGGCAAAGGTTTCCGACAGGGTGTACAGGGTTTCGAGGGTGCCGGTGGTGACCACAATCCGCCCCCCGATGGGTAGATGTTCCCAAGCGGTTTGCAGCACCGCCTTCAGGGGCCGTCCCCCTTCAATAATGATGCAGTCGGGGGCGGGGGTGATGGTGGCCAGACAGTCGGGGGCCACCCCTTCAATGACGGTGACGTTGGTGAGGCCAAAGCGATCGCAGTTGTGGCGAATGACGCTGACCACATCTTCATCCCGCTCAATGGCCACCACCTGCCCCTGGGGGCACAGGAGGGCAGCTTCGACGGCGATGGTGCCCGTGCCGGCACCGATGTCCCACAGCACCGCTGTGGGTTGCAGCCGCAGGGCACCGACAATGAGCAACCGCACCTCCCGCTTGCTGATGGGGATGCCGGGGAGTTGCTCAAACAGCGCGTCGGGGATGCCGGGGGTGACGTAGGGCCAAAGGGGGGCCATGGGGGATTTCCAATGAACGCGCCCTAGCCTAACAGGGTCTTCCCATGGGGGGCTAGGGGGCGGGGGCGACGACCCGCAGGGTAGCCAGGGTGGGATCACTGGCCCCCGTGATCACTCCACCCGCCTGGTGCAGGGCTTGCAGTTGGGCGATCGCCCCGGCGGTGATCACTTCCCCCGGCAAAATCAGGGGAATACCAGGGGGGTAAGGGCACAGGCTTTCGGCGCTGATGTGGCCTCCCGCGTCGGCGATGGCCAGCGATCGCTGGGGGGCAAAAAATGCCTCGCGGGGGGAGAGGGGCGGAATGGACAGGGGCGGCATTGCCTCTGGGGCAGACGTGACCAGCGGGGTAGGCGGATGGGGAAAGGCCCGCATCAATGTCCTCAGGCCCTCCACCAGGGCTGCCCCCTGCTGGGGCTGGGTGCCGATGGAAAAAATAAAGGTTAATTGGCGCAGGGTGGGCAACTCCGCTGTGATCCCCAAGCGCCCGTGGAGATACTCATCGGCCTCAAACCCCGTGATCCCCAGGCCAGACACGTCCACCGTCAGGCGGGTAGGGTCCAGACAAAACGGGGCGGCTGCCCCCTGATTTCCAAGGGCCAACACCTTGAGGGGGCCAGGGGCGGCTAGGGCTGCCCGCACCGATTGGGCAATATCCAGGGTGCGGTGGAGCAGTTCTCGCCCCTGGAGGGCCATCTGTTGACGGGCGGCATCCAAAGACGCCAGCAGCAGGTAGTTGGGGCTGGTGGATTGGGTTAGTTGCAGGGCCTGGGCGAGGCGATCGCCCGCCACCCGCTGCCCCTGGCGGTGAATCATGGCGGCTTGGGTCAGGGCCGAGAGGGTTTTGTGGGTAGACTGCACCACCAGATCTGCCCCTGCCGCTAAGGCCGCCTGGGGCAGATCGGGGTGAAAGCCCAGATGGGCACCGTGGGCCTCATCCACCAACAGACGAGCCCCATGGTTGTGGACGAGGCGGGCGATCGCGGCCCCATCGGCACAGACCCCCTGGTAGTTGGGGGAGACCAGCACCACGGTGCTGACCTGGGGCACCGCCGCCAAGGCTGCCGCCATTTGGGCGGGGCTCATCCCCCAGGCCAGATCCCACTGGGGATCCTGCCTAGGGGTGAGGTAGACGGGCTGCGCCCCCGACAGAATCAATCCTGAAAATACCGATCGATGGGCGTTGCGGGGCACCAGCACCCACTCCCCCGGCCCCCCGGTAGCCACCAACGCCGCCTCAATGCCGCTGGTGGAGCCATTGGCTAAAAAGTAGCTGGCCTCCGCCCCAAAGGCTTGGGCCGCTAGGGCTTGGGCCGCTTGGATGGGGCCACTGGGGGCAAACAAATTATCCAGTTCCGGCAGTTCCGGCAGATCGGCCCGCAGGGCGGCGGAGCCCAGCAGGTGCCGTAACCCCTCAGTCGCCCCCCCGCCCCCCTTATGGCCTGGGGTATGGAAGGAAATGGTGGGGCGATCGACCGCCCCTAACAGGGCTGACAGCAGGGGGGTATGGGTCTGATCGGAGCTAGAAACCATGGCGTTGAACCGCGATTTAGACCGTGATTTTGATTAGGTCAATAAACATGAAGGAAGACAGAAAGGCAATATTAAGAATCTGCGAAGAATGCAGGAATCCAGCCATGGTTGAGGAGGGGATCAAGGCTTTAAGGGCTTGTTAACCGATTCGGCCTCGTCCCCTTTCTCGCACTCGTGCGCCCCTCTTGCCCCAGCCACTGCCCCGTGCCCGTTACCCGATACCGAATTCGCTGGAGACCCACGTCCAATGTGTACCAATTGCGGTTGTGCCCACGGCGTTGAGGGGACCCTGGCCCCGGCTGAGCCCCTCATGGCCACCGCTGGCCGAGCCCCCCAACCCTGGTCCCCTGGCTGGGGCTTGGGGGCAACGGTGCAAATGCAGGCGATCGCCAACCAATATCGCCATCAGATCACCATTGCCCCCCAACCCAACGGCACCCAGTGCCATGGCGATCGCACCCTCTTGGCCCACAACGAACACATTGCCGCCCAGATTCGTACCCGGCTGCGCCGCCACCACAGTTGTGCCCTCAACTTTGTCAGTTCCCCCGGTGCGGGCAAAACCACCCTACTGACCCGCACCCTACAGGATTTACAGGGGGAGATGCCCTTTACGGTGTTGGTGGGGGATCAAGCCACCACCCAGGATATGGAACGGTTGCGGGCCACCGGATGTCCGGCTTTGCAGGTGAATACGGGCATTGGCTGTCACCTGGATGCCGCCATGGTGCGGACGGGGCTGGATCAACTGCCCCCCCCGGATCACACGATGGTGATGGTGGAAAACGTCGGCAACCTGATGTGCCCCGCCCTCTTTGACCTGGGGGAAGCGGCTAAAATTGCCCTCCTGTCCGTGACCGAGGGGGAGGACAAACCGCTGAAATACCCCCACCTCTTCCGGGCCAGCCGGGTGATGATTTTGAACAAAATTGACCTGTTGCCCTATGTACGCTTCGATCTAGCCCGCTGTCTCGGCTACGCCCGACAGATCAACCCCCGCCTAGAAATCTTCCAACTTTCGGCCACCACGGGGGCAGGACTCGACCGCTGGTACGATTGGCTCCGGGCGCGGGCCGCAGCCCTGTGATCCCGTTGGGGTGCAGTAAAGGCAAAGCCCTTTGGTACATTAGGCCATAGCTGATTGGGGACACTTGCCCGGCTATGGATTCAGCCCCCACCCTCACCTCAGATACCCTGTGGGCCGCCGCCCAGCAGACCACCGTCCACGCGATCGCCTGTGGGGCGTTGCAGTCTATCAATACAGAATTCACCCTGCTAGAAGCGGGGGGGATCCGGTTTTTGGTGCGCATTTTGGCCAACATTGCCCGCAAGGAAGCAGCGGCTAAACGCCGTGCCCAGCAGGCCCCCCAGGGCAAGCCCCACAATCCCTTTTTGCCCTACGAACCCGATTTGTTTGTGGGCCATGTGTCTGACACCCACCTATGCTTGCTCAATAAGTTCAACGTGGTGGATCACCACCTGTTGCTCGTCACCCGCCACTACGAGTCCCAGGACACGTGGCTGAAGGAGGTGGACTTTGCCGCCCTAGCGGTGGGCTTAGGGGCGATTCCGGGGCTGGGGTTTTACAACGGGGGGCACATCGCCGGGGCTAGTCAACACCACAAACATCTGCAACTGGTGCCGCTACCCTTTGCCGCCGGGGATCCCCTGCCCATTGACACCCTGATTGCCCAGCAGGGGCACCTCGATCCCCACCAGCCCTGCCCCCTACCGGTGCCCTTTCACGCTATTGCCATCGGCCTGCCCGTGGATTGGACCCAGCCCGCCCCCGCGATCGCCCCACTGCTCTGGCAGCGATATCGACAATTGCTGGCCTACCTAGGGCTGGACCTGGAGGGATCGCAGCCCAATGTGCCCTACAACCTGCTGGTAACCCGCGAGTGGATGTTGGCGGTGCCGCGATCGCGCGATCGCTATTGGGATATCCCCATCAATTCCCTGGGCTATGCGGGCTCCCTCTTGGTGCGGGATGGGGTGGGTTTGTCGCGGTTAAAGGCGATCGGTCCCCTGCGACTGCTCACGGAGGTGGGGTACCCCGCTCGCCGATAGGCGGCGGGGTCCGGTATCCTCAGAACCCCTGGCGGGGGCGCTCATGGTTGCCCGCGCTAGGATGGCCCCGTTCCTGGAGGATGTGCCCTAAGGTTTTACCAACACCCCATTCAAAAAAATGTCCGCCAGCCCCTCCGCTAGTTCCTGCATGGCCTTGGGCGATCCGGCATCGTCCCCCAGGGTGCTTTCACTAAAGCCCGAAATGGCAAACATCCCCAAAAAAATGCGGGCCACCACCCGTGGGTTCATGGGGCGATAGATGCCCTTGTCCATGGCGGTTTGAAAGAAGGCTTCGGCCACGTCGGTCATTTTGGCGATCACCTCCTCCTGCACCTGATCCCGCAGTTCTGGGTGAAATTGGGCCTCCATGAAGCACACCCGCAGCATGTTGACATTGCGGGGTAGGTTCAGCATCCGTCGCCGCATCACCTGGGCGATCGCCTTATAGCTGCCCATCTCACTCAGTTCCGTCAGCAAATCCGTCAGGATCTCCACCCAACCGTTGGTGGCCACCTGCACCAAAATCGCTTTCTTGCTGTCAAAGTGGCGAAACAGCGTTCCCTCCGCCACCCCAGCGGACTCCGCCAGGTCCCGCGTGGTGGTGCCACCGTAGCCCCGCTCCGCAAATAACCGTTCCGCCGCCTTCAGAATCTTGCCCTCCGTCTCATTCTCTTTGGGCCGGGGCGGAGTGCGATATCGAGTGGCCATGGGCACAGGGGTCAAAAAGCTGTAGCGCCATTGTGACCGTGAACCCTGGCGGGCGGCGGTGACTATTCACATAACCTCACACGGGGGCACCCTGGTCCCATCCTGCGGGGAAGCGTACTAGCGCACCCCTGGCTACAATGGCCCCATCCCCTTGCCATCGTCCATCACCGCATCAGGGGCCATTGCGCTGTCCCGGTTTTTTCCCAAGGAGTACCCATGTCTCCCGAAACCGCCCTCCCCCCTCCCCTAGAACCTGCTTGGGAGGTGCCGAGCCCGCCCACCGATTTAATTTTTGATGATGGGGTCCCCTTGGAAAGCCATCGCCACCGCATCGCCATGAACGTCCTGATTCGCTCCACCCAGCAGGCGTTGAGCCACCGGGAGGATGTGTTTGCCGGGGGCAATATGTTTGTTTACTACAGTCGCGAGCAGGCCATGAATCGCGACTTTCGCGGCCCTGATTTTTTTGTGGCCCTGGGGGTGGCGG
>JAQCHG010000152.1 GCA_027619675.1 Cyanobacteriota bacterium | reverse complement strand
TGCTCCCCGCCTGTCTATACCTAAGGGCGACAGCGCCGCCCGCCCCGGTTTTAACATGCCCTAGCTCAGTGGCAGGCTTTGGGGCTGGGGGGCACGTCTAGAGCAGGGTTTTGGTCAAAGAAGCCCAGGGGCTTGAGGGTAAAGCCGCTGTAGGCCACGGGCATCACCGGCCAGTCCTCTGGGCGGGGGACGTGGTGGTGGCCGAAGACATACCACAGCACCACGTCGGTATTCTCTAGGGGGCGATCGGCCTGGGTCCATTTCGGCAGCCCCTCGCCGCCGGGGTGCTGGTTGGGGTAAGGGCCAGCGGGGAAGTTTTCATCCGCCCCGTAGGGGGTGACCCAGAGGTGATGCTTCAGGAAGCCCGCCCGCTGCATAATCGGCGCGTCAGGATGGGCGAAGGGGCGCACATTTTCACCGGGGATCAGCTTGAAGCCCACGGGCTGCCCCAGGCGGTTTTGCACATTGGGGTTCACCACCTTCCAATAGCGGCCCCCCAGGGGATCGATCTGGCGCTGGGCCGCCTGCTCTCGCTCCAGCAGGGTAGATTCGGCATACCAGGCGTTGCCGTAGGGGTTCTCTGGCCCCAGGGGTTCCGCGTGGGAATTCACCTCGTAGACGCTGTTGGGGCAGCCATCCACATCAAAATCTAGCCGCATGGCAAAAAAGTGCTGGTGGTTGAGGGCATTCACCTCCGGGGCCACCAGGGTGCCGTATTTGGGCTGGTCCGCCAGCGCCCCCACCAGCAGGATCCCCGTCAGCTTGATCTCATATTGGATGGTGCCGTCCTGGTAGAAGTACCAGTAAAAGCCATATTCATAGTTGTCCACCGTGGCGATGAAGGAGACCACCAAACGGCGCGATCGCCGCACGTCCACATGGTCCCGCCGCCAGTCGGTGTGTTTCCACAAAATGCCGAAATCCTCTTCGTGGAGGCAGACGGCGTTTTCCGTCACCGCCACATTGCCCCGGCTGTCGGTAAGCACCGCATCGAAGTAGCGGATCTCCCCAAAGCAGTCGCAGCCGTTGGTGAGGGAGTTGGCTAACATGCCGACGCCGTGTTCCCCCAGGTCAAAGGCGTTTTTGCGGAAGTGCTGGGGGCGGGGATCGCCGTAGGGCACCACCATTTCCGCCATGGAGGCCCGGTAGAGGATGGGGCGCACTTGGCCGCCGTCTTCGTAGCCCACCTGGTAGAGCACCAGCCCCTCGCGGGGGGTGAAGCCAATGCGCATCTGCCACCGCTGCCAGCGGATCTGGTGGCCGTCGATGTGGAAGCTGGGGCCGTCGGGCTGGGTGATGCTGAGGGGTTTGAGGTCTGGGCGGAAGCGGTCTTGGTAAAACTCGCGGGCATATTCTCCCGGTTCCGGCGGCACGGGCACCTCCCCCACGTCCTCAATGCGGACCACGGCCATGGCGTTGAGGTCCACCACGGGCACCAGTCCATCAATGGGGCGGGCGTAGAAGTTGCTTTCCGGCGTGGTCCTCACATAGCACAGACAGCGGGACAGCCGTTGACCCTCTTCTTCCTTGAAGCCAAAGTGGCCGATCGCCCAGGGGTCCACCACCACCTGATCTAACGGCAACCCCCGGCGGGCCACGGCGGCCTGGAAGTCGGGGTGCGATCGCACCGCCGCCTCGCAGTCTTCCAACTCGTCGGCCATGATGTTGGGCTGAATGCCGGGGAGGTGCTGCCAACTCACTACCTGGGCCGTGGTCAGGGACACCACCGCTTCATAGGTGTGGCCAGTGTCGTTGTCCAGCAGCACCAAGAAGGCTTGGCGATCGACGGCATCCCCCGGCTGGTAGGCCAGCACGGTTGCTTTGGGGGGTTCCTTGAGGGTGACGACGGGGAAGCGCCAGCGCTCTCCGATGGGGTGCTGTGATCGCACCAGGTCAACGGCCCGCCGCACTTCATCAATGGTCAAGGGTTCGAGGGGATGCAGGCCAGCAGACGCCACCATGTTGTTACTCCAGGGGTAGGAAAAAAGCCCATCTGGATTCTATAGCGCAGGTTTAGCCCTCAGATCGGCGGTAACGCTGGATCTGGCTGATCCGTGGTTGGCGTTACCCAAGGCGTTGAGGGGTGGGGGGCTATAGCCAAGAAATGGGTCGATTCCAGATTAAAGCCACGGGTCTTGAGGGCGGCAAAGAGGGTTTCAATCCCCCAGCGCTGTCGATCATCCGCTAAAGCCGTCTGGGGGTGGCGGTCAGTGGCCAGAATCAACAGTTCCCCATCCTCGAGGCGGGGGGCGACGACATAGACCCGACAGCCCCAGACCCAGCGCTTGCCGGAGAGCACTCTGTGTTCCCCCACCCGCAAATCATCCAGGGGATTTCAGTAGAGATTCGCAAGCGCATCGTCTTTCCAACTCGCCCACCTTGCCCAGATCCCAGGGTTCTTTGGCTGGGCTGTGCCAACCCCTACCATCCCAACCCCAGAACCTTGGGATCTACCCCCCATCTACCCAAGCCCTCCGGGCATCCGCTCACACCCCTTAGGTTGTCCCCTGCTGCTGGGGAATGGTGATGGTAAACGTTGTGCCCTGCCCAGAAGCGGATTGGCAGGTGAGGGTGCCGTGGTGGCGATCGCCCACAATTTGGTAGCTAATGGACAGGCCAATGCCGGTGCCCTTACCCACGGGTTTAGTGGTGTAAAAGGGCTCAAAAATGCGGGTTTGTTTTTCTGGGGGGATGCCAGAACCGTTATCGGTGATGGCGATGCTGACACGATCTCGCCCCACCACAGCGGTGCGGATGGTGATATGGGGAGCACAGTCGGGGACCTTGACCATCTGCTCCTCTAGGGCGTCAATGGCGTTGCTGATCAGGTTCATAAACACCTGGTTCAGTTGTCCGGCGTAGCATTCCACCGGGGGCAGGTCGCCATATTCCAAAGAGACGGTAATTTCGCGGCGATCGCCATTGGCCTTGAGGCGGTTTTGCAAAATCATCAGGGTGCTGTTGAGGCCGTCGTGGATATCAACGGGCTTGATTTCCGCCTCATCCATGCGGGAGAAGGTGCGCAGAGAGGTGACGATATTTTTGATGCGATCGGCCCCCACCCGCATCGATTCCAGCAGCTTGGGGAAATCCGCCATCAAAAAGTCGAGGTCAATGCGCCGCCGCAGGGTCGCCACCTCGGGGACGGGTTGGGGATAGTGCCGTTGGTAGAGAGCCACCAGGGCCAACAGATCCTGGGCGTACTCCCAGGCGTAGCTGAGGTTGCCGTCGATGAAGCTGACGGGGTTATTAATTTCATGGGCCACCCCCGCCACCAATTGCCCTAAACTCGACATTTTTTCCGTCTGCACCAATTGGGCTTGGGTGCGTTGCAGTTCCGCCAGGGTGGCCTCCAGCTTGCGGGCCTGTTGCTGGGCTTCACTGGCGTTGCGGGTGGCCTGGTAATACAAATCCGACTGGCTAATGGCCACCCCCACCTGCCCCGCCAGGGACAGCAGCAGTTCAATTTCCCCCCCGTTCCAGCGGCGAGGTCCCCGGCACTCGTGGGCAATCAGCAGGCCCCACAACTGGTTATGGATCAAAATCGGCACAATCAGGTTGGCCTGCACCTGGATCTCCTGCAGGTATGCCCGGTGGCACTCATCCAGGTCAGCGGTGCGCACATCGTCGATCGCCCGCACCCGGCCCGACTCGTAGTATTCGGCATAGCCATTGGGGAAGCAGGTATCAGCCCCCATGCTGCCCAGGGTGGATATCCAGGGGGGTTGCACATCCTCCACCACCACTTGCCCCTGCCAATGCTCTTGGAAACGGTAGACCACCACCCGATCGGTTTTCAGTTGGGCGCGGATGGCCTGCACCGTGGTTTGCAAAATGGTGGTGAGCTTCAGGGATTCGCGGATTTGGGCGGAAATGCGGTTAATGAGGGCTTCCCGACGGGCGATTTCCCGATAGCGACTTTCTGACTCCTTACGGCGGGAAATGTCCGTCAGTACCCCGTCTAGGTAAAGCACGGTGCCCGCCGCATCTAGGATGGGCTGGCCCTTGTCCTGGAGCCAGCGCACCCGGCCATCCCGATGGCACAGGCGGTATTCCAAATCGTAGGGCTGGTGCTGTTCCAGCGCCCGTTGAATGCCCGCCACCCAGCGGGGGCGATCGTCGGGGTGAATCAGGGGAATCAGGGTGCGGTGGTGGGCATGGTCGAGGGGGTAGCCCGTGAGGTCGGCGATCGCCTCGCTGTAGAACAACACATCTCCATTCGGATCGGGCTGCCGTCGGTAGACGGTGCCGGGGATATTGCGCAACAGGTTGCGGTAGCGGGTTTCACTTTCTTGCAGGGCGGCATCGGCGGCCTTGCGTTCGGTGATGTCCATTAAGGTGCCCGTCAGCCCCATGACGCTGCCCTCAGCATCCCGCCAGATGCCCCCCCGTTCCCCCACCCAGCAGGCGCGGCCATCGGGGCACATCACCCGATATTCCAACCGATAGTCGCTCCCCTGGCGTAGGGCCTGATCCACCACCGCTTGTAGGCGGGGGCGATCGTCCGGGTGCAGGCGGGTGAGGTAGGCGGAAAAGGTTTTGCAAAAATTTTCGGCCCCTGGCCCAAAGACGGCCTGGGCATGGTTGCTCCAGGTCATCTGGTCGCTGGCGGCATCCCAGGTCCAAACACTCATGCCCGACACCCCGAGGGCCATGCGCAGCCGTCGCTCACTTTCCCGATAGGCTTCTTCGATGCGTTTGCGCTCGGTGATGTCTAGCATCACCCCACACAGCACCACCGTGCCCTGGGCATCGTGAATCGGCAGGGCATCCCCCCGCCACCAGCGGGTTTCCCCCTGGAGGGTGATCAGCCGCCCTTCATAATGCCAGGGGCCTTGTTGGGTCATGGCGGCATCGATGGACAGATCCAGGGTGGGGCGATCGCCGGGATGAATCCGCGCCAGAAACGTTTCGATGTCTGCGGTGATGGTGGCGGGGCTAAGGCCGGTAATGGTTTCAATGCGATCGCTGACGTAGTCCACTATCCAGGTTTGCTGCTCCCGCCGTAGTTGAAACAGCGCACCGGGGATGGTGGCGGCCAGGGTGCGAAAGCGGGCCTCATTATCTGCCAGGGCCTGCTCCATCACCGCTTGCCCCAGGTCGGCGGCCTCCGCCTGTTTGCGGTGGGTGATATCCATCATCAACCCATCCCACAGCAGGCTGCCATCGGCTTGGGGGCTAGGACAGGCGGCGGTTTGCAGCCAGTGGAGGGTTTGATCGGGTCTGTAGTAGCGCCCTTCCCAGCGCCAGGGAGCTTGGGCTTGGGCCGCCGCCGCCAAAGAATCGTCAAAATCAGGCCGATCTAAAGCGTGAATGCGGTCTAACACCACATGGGGATCCCCCTGGAGGGTGGTGTCTGGAAACCCAAACAGTTCCGAGGCCCCTGGCCCCACAAAGGTAAACTGCAACGCCCCGGTGGTAGCGCGGTGGAGTTGGTAAAGCACCGCTGGAACATTGGCCAGCAGGCTTAAGACCTGCTGGCCGTTGCCCTGCCAAGACGGGACGTCTGCATCTTGGGGCGGGGCAGATGCGGTCAGCCCCGGCTCGGGGGCGAGGTCAGCGGCGGGGTTTGGGGGCCAAGGTTCTAGGTAGCAAATCAGCAAGTCACCCGCCGCCGTTAACGCC
>JAQCHG010000151.1 GCA_027619675.1 Cyanobacteriota bacterium | reverse complement strand
TACAAATCTGGATTGTAAACGGGCGATCGCCCACAACTTCGATTTCTTGCTATAGATTCTGACGACGATGAACCCTGTATTTTCTCTAGCGCCTTCCCCCAGCATGAGCACTCTCTTTGCCGACCAAGACAGTATCAAGGTGCGGGCCTATTTTTTGGGCCAGCAAATCGACCTGCAACCGTTTAGCTGTGCTGATCCCTTAGCGGTTGAGCCCCTGGTGGTCAGCAGCGGAGAAAAGGGCTGTGCTGTGCTGTTCGACTATGGAGCCGCCGTGCTGTTCGGGCTATCGGCGATCGAGGAAGCCAAATTTCTGTCGGACATTCAGGGGTTGATTGTAGATCCCTTTTCCTCTCCTGAGACAGAAGACGCCGTGATTCGCCGTGCCCCTGGCCAAGCGGGCCGGGTGGAAAGCGATCGCATTGATGTGGCCAAGTTTGACCTGCCCAGCCTGCAACTGGTGGCGGAGGTGCTGGCCAAAAGTGTGGTGCTGGCGGAATACGAGTCCGGCGCTGCCCAGGTCTTTGATCAGGTGGAACCCTTTGCCATCAGCTTGCAAAGTCGTAAGTTTCGCCGGGGCCGCGCCGCTGACCTACTGAAGCAAATCGGCAATTCCCTCATGATTCAGCACAAAATTGTGGGCCGGGTGGAAATTGTCGATAAGCCAGAACTGCTGTGGGAATATCCCGAACTGGATCGCCTCTATGCCCGTTTAGAAGATGAATACGAAATCCGCGAACGCCACCAGGCCCTAGAGCGCAAGTTGGACTTGGTGTCCCGCACGGCGGAAACCGCGTTGGAACTGCAACACCAGAACACGGGCCTGCGGCTGGAATGGTATGTGGTGATCTTGATCGTGATCGAGGTGCTGTTATCCCTCTATGAGTTGTTTGTGGCTTAGTGATTTGTCAGTATTCAATTTGTGAGTTTGTGTAGGTTGGGTAGAACGAAGTGTTCGCGGAGCGTCTCCGAGAGGAGAAAACCCAACAGTGGCAAGGCTTTTTGGGGTTGCGCTAACGCTTCACCCAACCTGCAAACTTAAGATTGACAGCTAGGGGCTATACCGTTGCCCAGCCAGCCTACGGGCTTGAATGGATGACAGCCCCTCGGCCCCCGTCGCAGGAAAGGGAAAACCATGGCTCAAGTGTTAGAGGTGACCAGCCCCACCTTTGAAGAAACGGTGCTGGAGGCGTCGCTGGAACGCCCCGTTGTGGTGGACTTCTACGCCCAGTGGTGTGGGCCTTGCCAGATGCTCAAGCCCCTGCTGGAGGATTTGGCCGCAGAGTACGATTTCACCCTGGCCAAGGTGGACATTGACCAAAACCCTGAGCTGGCCCGCATTTACCAGGTGCAGGGGGTGCCCGATGTGAAGGTGGCGGTGCAGGGGCAGTTGCAGTCCGGGTTTGTCGGCATGTTGCCGGAACCCCAACTGCGGGAGTGGCTGCAAACCCTGGGCTTGCAGTCGGGGCTGACGCGATCGCTTGCCGCCGCCACCGCCGCTGCCCAGGCCGGGGATACCGCCACCGCCGCTAGCCAATACCTGGCCTTGTTAGAGCAATATCCCCAGCGCCCCGAGGTCACCCTAGCCGCTGCCCGCTTTTACAGTAGCCAGGGGCAGATCGATCAGGCCAAAACCCTCCTCGCCGCCATCGATCCCCTAGATCGCCCCTATGGCGATCAGGCCCAAGCCCTGAAGGCGCTGTTAGATTTCCATCAGGTGGCCGCCACCCTGGTGCCCCCCACCCCCGCCGAACAGCTCTACCACGACGGGGTGACGGCGGCGATCGCCCAAGATTATGACGCCGCCCTAGCCAAGTTTCTGGAATTGGTCACCTGCGATCGCGCCTACGGCAACGATGCCGGTCGCCGCGCCCTGCTCACCCTGTTTGGGGTCCTGGGGGAAGAGGATGCCCGCACCCCCGCCTACCGTAAGCGCCTGATGCAAGCCTTGTATTAGACGGGGCAGTTCCCTCCCCTGCCTCGTAGGGGCGAGGCGGCAAATTCTGCTCCCAAGGGGCCAAGTAACCCAACTAACCAATCTCGTCGCAGATGCGCTGGAAGGCGATCTCGGGATCCGCCGCCTGGGTAATGGGGCGACCGATGACCAGGTAACTGGCCCCTGCCGCGATCGCCTGCTGTGGCGTCAACACACGACTTTGATCCCCCTTTGCCGCCCAATGGGGCCGCACCCCTGGGCACACCAGCAGGAAGTCGTCCCCGCAGGTGAGCCGCAGTGGGGCCGCCTCCTGGGGGGAACAGACTACTCCAGCAAGGCCCGCATCCTGGGCCAGCAGGGCCATCTGTAGCACGTAGTCTGGCAGTTCTAGCGGCACCTTGAGATCAAAGGCTAGGGCACGGGCCTGGATGCTGGTGAGCAGGGTGACGGCAATAATCTGGGGCGGGGATACCGGGGCGGTGGTCGTCCCAGCCGGATCCCTGGAGGCCATGGCCCCCTCTAGCACCGCCGCTTGGGCCGCCATCAGGGCCGCCTTCCCCGCCGGGGCATGGACCGTGAGCAAATCCACTCCGTAGCCGCCCGCCGCCCGACAGGCCCCCGCCATGGTGTTGGGGATGTCGTGGAATTTTAGATCCAGGAAAATCCGCTTGCCCCGCTCCTTCAGGGCGGTGAGGATGCTGGGACCTGCACTGACAAATAACTCCAGCCCCACTTTCCAAAACCCCACCTGGGGCAGGGCGTCCATCAGGGCGATCGCCGCCTCGCGACTGGGCACGTCCAGGGGCACAATGATGCGATCCGCCGGATTTACGGGCGTGGGGGTGAGATCAGCCATCCTAGGGCACCAGGCGTACGAACTTTTTCTTCCCCACCTGCAACACCTTGCCCACCAGGACATCGGCGCTGTCAAAGACTTGGTTGGGGTCGTTGAGGCGATCGCCCGCCAGTTTCACCGCCCCGCCGTTAATTTGGCGGCGGGCCTCACTGCTGCTGGGGCACAGAGGGGTGCAGCCCAGCAGGTAAAAGGCTTTGGCAGGGAAATTGACCGCCGCCAGGGAAAATTCTGGCACCGCTTCGGCACCGCCCCCCGTCTGTACCAGGCTAATGGCATCCTGCTGGGCCTGGAGGGCTGCGGCCTCCCCATGGCACTGGCGGGTTACGTCTAGGGCCAGGGCTTTTTGGCGATCGCGGGGATTATCCGGCAGACGATCCAACGGCACCTGGGTCAACAGCTCAAAATATTGCGGCACCAGCGGATCCGGCACCTTCTCCAGCTTGGAGTACAGGGTGAGGGGATCCTCCTGCAAGCCGACGTAATTTCCCAGGGACTTGGACATTTTCTGGACCCCATCGGTCCCCAGCAACAGGGGCAGCAGCATCCCAAACTGGGGCTCTAGACCAAAGTGACGCTGCAAATCCCGCCCCACCGCAATGTTGAACTTCTGGTCTGTGCCCCCCAACTCCACATCGGCCTTGACCGCAACGGAGTCATAGCCCTGCATCAGGGGATAGAAAAACTCATGGAGGAAAACCGGGTTGCCCTGCTCATACCGTTCCGCAAAGCCCTCCTTGGCCAGCATTTGGCCCACGGTCATGGTGGCAAACAGTTCCAAAATCTGGCTCAGATCCAGGGCACTCAGCCACTCCGAGTTGTAGCGAATCTCCAGGCGACCGGGGGTGTCAAAGTCCAGAATGGACCGCACCTGATCCAGGTAGGTGGCGGCGTTGGCCTTCACCTCCGCCTCGCTCAACTGCTTGCGTACCTCCGACTTCCCGGTGGGATCGCCAATGCGGGCGGTGAAATCCCCAATGATCAGCACCGCCGTGTGGCCCGCATCTTGAAAAGCCCGCAGCTTTCGTACCGGGATGCTGTGGCCCAGGTGGATCTCAGCCCCGGTGGGGTCAATGCCCAATTTGACCCGCAGGGGGCGATCGCCCGTCCGCAGCCGCGACAACAAGTTTTGTTGCGGATCATCGGTGTCCGGCTGGTCCGGAAATACCTCCGACACCCCCCGATAAATCCATTGAAACTCCTCTGGAACGGGCACCATGGGCTGAGACTACCTGCGACAAGATCAATGGGGGGCATCCATAAAGACAGGGCAACGCCGGGTTGAAACCGTTTCACCCCCGCACCCACAGTGGTCAACTGCTGAAGTCGTGCTTTATTCTGTTGCCATCTTCCTTGGGGCCGACCCCGCCGATGGGGACCTGCCATTGCCCAACCCAAGCTCCTATAATTGCAAAACCTTTGGCCATATAAAACCCCTCAGGGCTTGCCCGTGAGTGTTCTTACCCCCTAAACCCGGTGTCTTCTAACACAATCCCCCAACGGCGATCGCAAACGGCAGCCTCCACCCCGAGCCTGATCAAGTACATCCAGGATGTGGGGCAGATTACCGTCGCCACCCTCCTAGGCACCACCATGCTGGTCAGTTCCGTCGCCGCTGGGGGGTTAGTGGGCCTCGCCGTTAGCTTCCGCAACCTGCCCGACGTGCGGGTGCTGCGCAACTATCTGCCCAGCGAAACCAGCTACATCTACGACGTCAAAGGCACCCTGCTCTACAGCCTGCACGATGAAGCCAACCGAGACGTGGTGGACCTCGACGAGGTTTCCCCCCACCTGAAGCGGGCGGTGCTGGCCATCGAAGACAGCTACTTCTACTCCCACCGGGGCATCAACCCCAGCAGTGTCGGTCGCGCCTTTATCGCCAACTTTCGGGCGGGATCCACCGTTGAAGGCGGCTCCACCATCACCATGCAGTTGGTGAAAAACCTCTTCCTGACCCCAGAACAGTCCATCAGCCGCAAGGTGGCAGAGGCGGTCCTGTCCCTGCGCCTAGAACAAATTTTCGACAAAGACCAGATTCTGGAAATGTACCTGAATCAGGTCTACTGGGGCCACAACACCTACGGAGCCGAAACGGCGGCCCAGAGCTATTTCAACAAACCCGCCGATGAGTTGACCCTGGCGGAGGCGGCGATGATGGCGGGGCTGATTCAAGCCCCAGAAGAATACAGCCCCTTTGTGGACTACACCCTGGCCAAGCAACGCCAAGCCACCGTGCTGGGGCGGATGCGCCAACTGGGCTGGATCACCGCCGAAGAAGAGGCCGCTGCCAAGGCCCAACCCCTGATGCTGGGGGAAATCACCTCCTTCCGCACCAGTGTCTCCCCCTATGTCACCGAGGCAGTGGTGCAGGAGTTAAAAGAAATCTTTGGGGATGAGGCCGTCCTCAAGGGGGGAATGCGGGTGCAGACCACGGTGGATCTGCAACTCCAGCAGACGGCGGAAGCCACGGTGAAACGCAACTACACCCTCCTGCGCCAGCGGGGCCTCTATGCTGACCAGATTGCTTTGGTGGCCATTGATCCCCGCACCCATTTCGTCAAAGCCATGGTGGGGGGGGTGGACTACAACACCAGCCAATTTAACCGGGCCATTCAGGCCCAACGACAACCGGGTTCGGCCTTCAAACCCTTCGTCTACTACGCGGCCTTTGCCTCCGGGCGCTACACCCCCGACAGCGTCATCCAAGACACCCCGGTCAGCTACCCCGACGGCTACGAGTACTACACCCCCAAAAACTACGACGGTAGTTTCATGGGCAACATGCCCATTCGCAAGGCCCTCGAACTGTCCCGCAATGTCCCCGCCATCAAGCTGGGCCAGGAG
>JAQCHG010000150.1 GCA_027619675.1 Cyanobacteriota bacterium | reverse complement strand
CAGTCGGGAGGCGAGATGTCGACGCAGGTCAGCAATTGCTGGGGGGTAATCACCCCGATCAGGTGCCCAGCCTCTACCACGGGCAGATAAGCCAGGTCGTAGGTGGCAAACTGCGCTTGCACGATCTCCGGGGTCAGCTGCGATCGCGCCACCGTCACCGGGGGGACCACCATCACCTCGCAGATCGGGCAATCCATCGGCAGGGGGCCTTGGGCCACCAATCGCAGCACGTCACAGGGGGTCAGCATCCCTAAAAACTGCCCCCCTTCCACCACGCAGACACACCCAGGCTGGGCAGCCAGGGGGGACGCACCGCAGGCCGCCGCCGCCATTTGGGGAAGCACCTGGCCCAAGGAAGTTGTGGGGGGCACTTGTAGCGGCTGGGCGATCGCGGCGGCGATGTCCCACTGAGGCGGGGGGGTTCGGGACATGACAGGCAAAGCGACAGAGAGATTAGGGTCACCACGTCTTGATCATGCCCAGATTCAGTTTTAACCTAGGGACAAACCTAGAGATTATTCAATAATAAGTAACACGCTACCCCCGCCATTTCCGTACGTTTGCGGATAGCTCCTGATCATCAAGACTGGGCAATTCCCAATCATTCATCACCCCATTTTCGCGATCGCTAAGGTTCGACAAAGCCCGTGAACATCAGCAATTCTGAAGGGATTTTTCGGCATGAATATACCGCCGTAGGCTGGCGTCGAGGTACGAGACCCAACATGCTGAGTAGGTAATTGTTTCTCAGGGAGCGCCTTAGTCCTTTGGGGCGGCAGTCACCGTCCCCTGGGCTGCCTTGCCCCTCCCTTCCCCCGCCCCAGAAAACGGTTTGCAACTTTCGCCGCACGGTACGGGGCGCTATCAGCGCTGCATGGGTGGCGAGGAAGACTCAGGCAGCCCTGCCGAATAGGCTGCTAATTCAGCCTTTCGTTGACAGCGCCCTCAATCGCGTCATCCATTCGCCCACCCCCGTACTGATATCAAGTCTAGTTGCTTACCCGCCAATAGAATTCCTGAAATCCTTGCAGGGTCGGCATCGTTATTGTGGGCGATGGGCAGGACTTAATATGAGCTTTAGCTATCAAAAACTGTCCAGACCCTTGCGAACTCTTGTTAGGGGGAAGACTCGCTCGAATCAGGCGTAGATTGGGCTGCTTCCTCCCCTAGCCAACGGGGGGCGATGGGCAGGGTGGTGGCCAGGGGGGTGGGCTGGGCTCCCACCTCGGGCATACCCACCAAGGCTGTGCCGCAGCGTTTGCAAAAGCGGGCGTCGCTGTCGTGGATGGCCCAGCCACAGTGGCCGCAGGGCACCGTCTGCGCCTGGGAAACCTTCACCACACTGCGGATCAGATAGCTGAGCTGGGTGGGGATCAGGGTGATCCCCGTCAAAATCATTAGCACCGTAAACCAGCGGCCTGCTTCAGACACGGGGGCGATGTCCCCAAACCCCACCGTGGTCATGGTCACCACCGCAAAGTAGGCCGCATCCAAAAACGAGTCAAAGGTGTCGGGGTTAAACCGCTGCTCAATCTGAAAGATGATGCCCGCGTAGATAAAAATCAGGGCGAATAGGGTGAACACAATGCGGGTCACCGCCAGGGTGTCGGCGGCGGTGAGGCGACCCACCAAGGCCCGATCTCCGAATAGGCGCGCCAGCCGCAACACCCGCAGCCACCGCAGCAGCCGCACAAACCGCATATCCACAAAGCCCAGCACAAAGGGCAAAATCGCCAGCAGGTCCACCAGGCCATAGGGGCTGAGGGCATAGTGCCAGGGTCGTTCGGCGCTCCACAGCCGGAGCCCATATTCCACAGTAAACAGGGTCAAAATCACCCAGTCTGCAATCCGCAGGGTGGCCTGGAGGCGATCGCTGAGGGCATAGGTTTCCACCACAAAGATGGCCGCCGACGCCAGGATCAATAGGGCGATCGCGGCGGTCACCCAGGCCCCCACCGCCCGGTTAGCGTCATCCAGGTAGGCCGCTACCCGCTGCTTTAGGGTCACGGTGTTGCCTCCTGATTAGGGGGCGGCCAGGCCCCACCAGGCCAGGGCATAGGGCTGGGCCAGATCATCATTCACCTGCTGGCGATAGACCACCCGCAGCTTGTAGCGTCCGGTGGCGGGGATGGCGGCAAAGATGTGCTCCACACTGTCCTCTGCACTGATGGAGGCGGCTACGCTGTCGGCAATGTCCGTGTCCTCCACCCGCATCAGGTACAGGTCCAGATTGTTGAGACCGCGATCGCTAAAGGTCTCCCCCAGGTCATAGCGGCCATTGCGGTTGGCATCGTTTAGCACCACCACCCGCTCCCAAGCTAGGGTGGCGGAGAAATAGCTGCCCCCTTGCAGGGGCTCGTCGAGGATGTACTCCTGACTGAGCATCGCAGCATTTTGACGGGGTAGGTCCGGCGGCAGGGGCGATTCAATCGCCTCATAGCTCCACCCCCGCACCGGCACCGGGCCGGGTGCCCATTGGCCCCCATCCAGTTGCTGCACCGCTCGGTAGGCGTTGAGGTGTCCCGTTCCCAACTCCGCGTGCAGGGGCAGGGTGGGGTCCCGGTAGGCATCGCCTTCGATCCAGGTGCGATTGCCCTCGTCGTAGAGGGTGCGGGCCATGCCGAGGCGCAGTCCGTCCCCGGCATCCTCCAATTTGTCGGCGGCGTTGAGCAGCACCGCCTTGGTCACCATCGGTTCCCGCGAGTCCAGGCTCCAGTCGCTGCGGCCACTGCGAAATTGGCGATCGCCCCATTCCTGCACCAAGGCCACCGTCGCCGCCACATGGGGGGCGGCAAAACTGGTGCCGCTGACGGTTTCCACCGCCCCATCGGGGCCAATGGCGTCGATGTCATGGCCGGGGGCTACCAAGTTGATCGAGCGGCGGCGACCCACATTGCTTTCTGGGCCACCAGACGGGGGCGAATCAAAATTCGGTTCGCTGCTGAGGTTTGAGAAATCCACCTTGATGTAGCGCCCGTCCACCTGGCGAGAATAGGCCACATTGATGCCGTTGAAATTGTCCGTGGGGATGGGGATGCCGCCGCCCCCCTGGTTCCCCGCAATCACGTACAACACATCGTGGACCCGCTCTGACCAGTCGATGCACTGGGTCAGCAGGGCATTGCCATCCAGCACCGGATTAGGGCGGGGATCGCGGCTCAGGGGTTCACCAAAGCTGAAGTTAATGGCGCGCACATCGTCCCCATTGCTGAGGGCCACCTGCTGGGAGGCGAGGCATTCCTCCGGTTGGCCGCTGCGGCCCCGAATCGGCCCCACCGCTGCGGAATAGAGCCAAGCGTTGGGGGCGACACCGGGTCGCTGCTTGTCTTGGCTGATCATGACGCTGGCCACGGTGGCGGCGTGGAAGTCCACATAGCGGTTAGCGGTGGGGGGATCTTCGAGGATGTAAATCCGCTGCACATTCACCGGCAGATCGGCGATCGCCACCTTATCCAGCCCAAACTGACTGGGGCGGCCAATTTCCACCTGGCCAATGGCGATTTTGGCCCCGGTTAGGTTGTAGGGGGGGCTGTGCAGCCGCAACGCATCAATGCCATTGCTGCCAACGGAATCCGTCAGGGCCAGGGTAGACCCAGCGGTGCCCAGCAGCCCCGCGATCGCCAACCCCAGCCGCAGTCCCCAGCGCCGAGGGGGGGCCAGGTTACCCCCCAAGACACGGCCCCTAACGGTTGCGATCATCCAGTGCGCCATGAACTGCCTCAATCTCAATGGTGGGTTTAGGGGAGGGGGAGGGAACCGCAGGGCTCGACATTCGTCAGCGGGCCATGACAGAATCGCCGCCATCCAACTGCCGCGATCGCCTAGGAATGTCCCTGACCAGCGGCGTTTTCCCCCAGGGGGACCCGCCCCTATTAAACCGCAAGGCCCCTAAAAACATCTGGGCAATCAACGACGGAATCCGTTGGAAATCTGAAGTTTTTGTTACAATCAATACCAAAGATTTTTCTCAGGAGAAACCGTCTGTGGTAACTCAGTCCCCGTCAAAAAAATCTGTTGTCGTCTCTCCGTCCATTCTGTCCGCTGACTTTAGCCGCTTGGGCGAAGAAGTCCGGGCTGTGGATGAAGCCGGGGCTGATTGGATCCACGTTGACGTCATGGATGGTCGCTTTGTCCCCAACATCACCATCGGTCCCCTGATTGTGGATGCCCTGCGTCCCGTCACCCAAAAGCCCTTGGATGTCCACCTGATGATTGTGGAACCCGAGAAGTACGTTGAAGACTTCGCCAAGGCGGGGGCGGACATCATCTCCGTCCATGCTGAGCACAATGCCTCCCCCCACCTGCACCGCACCCTGGGGCAAATCCGCGAGTTGGGTAAGCAGGCGGGCGTGGTGCTCAACCCCTCCACCCCGTTGGAACTGATTGAGCATGTGCTGGATCTGTGCGATCTGGTGCTGATCATGAGCGTCAACCCCGGCTTCGGCGGTCAAAGCTTCATTCCTTCCATGGTGGGTAAGGTGCGAAAGCTGCGCCAGATTTGCGACGAGCGCGGTCTGGATCCCTGGATTGAAGTGGATGGTGGCCTCAAGCCTGGTAACACCTGGCAGGTGCTCGAAGCGGGCGCTAACGCCATCGTGGCGGGCTCTGCGGTCTTTAAGGCCCCTAGCTACGCCGACGCGATCGCGGGCATCCGCAACAGCAAGCGCCCCGCCCCTGAACTCGCCACGGTTTAAGCCTGCTGGGGCTCCCCTAGACCCATCCCATAACCTCACAAAGCCAGGGGCGATCGCCCCTGGCTTTGTTGTTTGCCTCCACCCAGCGGGAACGCTGAAAGCGATAAAGTGGGAGCCCTGAAATCATGACGAACGGGATTTGCACCCTCGGCAATGATGTGGTGTTTGATCAGATTGTGGCCCTGGTCAACAGTGTGGCGACCCACGCCGGGCCGGACTTTCCCGTCTGCATTTATCCCTACGACGACAACCTAGAGCGGCTGCGGGCCTTTGTGCAGGACCGCCCCCAGGTGCAGATTTACGACGATGTCGCCAGCATCCAGCGCTGGGACCACTGGGTAGAAAAGATTTGGCAAGTCCACCCCACTGCCCATGAGCGCTGGCTGGCCATTAACGGCAAAGGGGGCATCCACCGCATGGGCACCCACCGCCGCTTTGGGGCCTTTGATGGCCCCTTTGATCAGTTCATCTATATGGATGCCGATACCTTGCTGCTGGACTCTCCCCAGCCCATTTTTGATCTGCTGGATCAGTTTGACTGGATCACCTACGACTTTCAGCACAGGGACCTCAGCCACGTTTTTACGGTGGATGCCCCCAACCTCACCCAAGTCTTTACCCCCGCCCAAATCGAAACCCAGATTTTCTGCTCGGGTTTCTATGGCAGTAAACGGGGGATATTTAGCGACGCCGATCTGGCCACATTTCTAGAGCAGTTGGCGGCGGGGGAAGCAACCGTGCTTTATCCCATGGCTCCAGACCAGACGATTCTCAATTACTGTGTGTTGCGTAAGCCCCTCAAGGCGGTCAACCTAGCCTTCCATTGGCCCGTAGAAAAGCGCACGGGCAATTCCGTCACATCGCCCCATTTTGAGCAACGGGGGGATGGGGTGTTCGATCGCGATCGCCGCCTCACCTACCTGCACTACATCGGTGTCTCT
>JAQCHG010000149.1 GCA_027619675.1 Cyanobacteriota bacterium | reverse complement strand
GATCGCGCGCAGATCTGGCGGCCTTTGTGGAACTCCACGTGGAGCAGGGGGCCGTGTTAGAGCATCGCCAACGGGCGATCGGCGTGGTGGAAGGGGTGGTGGGTATCCGCCGCTGGGGCATTTCCTTCACGGGGCAGGCTAACCATGCGGGCACGACCCCCATGGACTTGCGCCATGATGCCCTGGTGGCCGCCGCTGAACTCACCCTAGCGGTGCGGGACATTGCCCGGCAACAGCCGGGGGACCCGGTGGCTACCGTGGGCTCCATGGACGTTTTTCCCAACGCGGTGAATATTGTGCCGGGACGGGTGGACCTGTCGGTGGACATGCGGGATCTCTCGCGGGATTGCCTGCTGACCATGGAACGCCGCCTTAAGCGGGAGGCTCAGCGCATCTGTCAGGCCCACACGGTAACGGTGAGCTTTAAGCCCCTGCTGTGTGTGGAACCCACCCCCGCTACCCCCGCCATCCAGGGGGCGATCGCCAGTGTGTGTGATCACTTGGGGTTGAGCTACTGTCATCTGCCCAGCCGGGCCGGACACGATGCCTTGGAAATTGGCCGGGTTACCGATATGGGTATGGTGTTTGTCCCGAGCCATGAGGGGGTCAGCCATTCCAGCGCAGAGTACACCTCTCCAGAGCAATGCACCCAGGGGGCCAAGGTGCTGCTCCACACCTTCTTAGAATTGGATGACCTGTACCCGGTTTAGGGGGACAGTGGCGGGCCTTAGGGGGTGGCGATCGCCATCAGGGCGTTGACCTGTTCTAGTAACTGTTCGGGGTCTAGGGGGTTGGCTAACACCGCATCAATGGTGTCGGTTATGGAATGGTCGGTGGTGGATTCCGGCCTTTCCCCCAACAACCCCAAAATGCGCACGTGGTCCGTTACCAGGGACTCCCGCAGATCCCGCACGATGTGTTGGCCATCCACCCCCGCCAACTGAAGATTGACAATAATCACCGAGGGCTGCAACAGCGCCACCTGTTCAATAACCCGCGATCCTTCAATCATCCAGATCACCTGGTAATCGGCGGAGGTGAGTAAATCGCAGATGACGCGGGCGGTTTCTTCCCGATCTTCCACCAGGACAATGCGACCCGCGACGGGTTCGGGGGTGGCTTCCGCTGGCTTTAGGGGCAGGCGATCGCGCCCTTCTAAGCGCTGTTGGGGCAGCCGCACGGTAAACACCGACCCCACCCCCAAGCGGGAATGGACGGTGATGGTGCCGCCGTGGAGTTCCACCAGTTGCTTGGTGAGGGCTAAGCCCAACCCGGTGCCCTGGTACTGGCGACGGTGCCCCCCTTCTAACTGTTGAAAGGTTTCAAACAGCAGGGATTGTTGATCTTGGGGGATACCAATGCCCGTATCCTCCACCTGAAAGACAATGGTCTGCTGTTCCCACCGCAGCCGCAGATTCACCTGGCCCCCGACTTCAGTGAACTTGAGGGCATTGCTGAGTAGGTTGCTGATAATTTGTCGAATGCGGCGGGCATCCCCAATAAAGGTGTCTTGGTCGGTGAGGGCAACGGTGTCGTAGGTGAGGTCGATGGCGCGATCGCGGGCCTCGGCGCGAAAGGCTTCCCAACATTGGTGGGCTAACTGGCTGAGGGACAGGGGGGCGACCTCCAACACCGTGCGCCCCGACTCGATTTTGGACAGTTCCAGAATGTCGTTGATTAACGACAGCAACCGTTCACCGCTGTTGTGGATGGTGGTCAGGTATTCCCGCTGACGGGGGCTGAGGTCCCCAAAGGACCACCGCAGCAGGGTGGCGGAGAGGCCAATGATGCAGGTCAGGGGGGTGCGCAGTTCATGGCTCATGGCCGCCAGGAATTCACTCTTGGTGCGGTTAGCGGCTTGGGCGGCAATCATGGCATCCCGCAGCCCTTGGGTTTGGGCAATGACGCAGGCTTCGAGGGATTCCGCCTGGTCCCGAATCTGGCGATACAGTTCCGCCTGCTGAATCGCCACCCCCAAATGCTCTGCAATGTGCTGCACAAACTGGCGCTCTTGGATCTGCCAGGTGCGGGACCCTTGGCACTGCTGCACCCACAGCACCCCCCACAGGTGCTCGCGAATCACAATGGGGGCTATCATCTGGGCCTGGATGCCGAGGCGCTCCCAGGCGGCCTGTACCGCTGCATCCCCTTGGGGCAGGTGGCTGTCCCCCGCCACCTGGGGTTGCCCTTCGTCATTGATGTAGCAGCGGCTGGCGATGATGATGGCGCAGTCCGTGGCCCATTTTTCCCCGGCTAAACCCGCCACTCCGGTCCCGCAGGACTCGTAGCGCACGGTGCCCGTCAAGGGCATTGCAGGGACGGTGGCCCCTGGGACCTGGGCCGATGACAAAGGGTCCCCTTGGAATTGATAAATCAACAGGCGATCGGCGGCTAGCAGGTGGCGCACTTCCGCCGCAGTGGTGGCCAAGATCTTGCCTAGGTCGAGGCTTTCGCGGATTTTGGTAATCACCTGGTTCAACAGGAAGTCCTGGGCCTGCTGCCGCTCTAGGGCGATCGCGGGGCTACCTTGACCCTTGGGGGGCACCGGGGCCGGGGCCACCTCCCCCATCAACAGGGGCAGCAGGGACAGCAACAACCCGGTGCTATCTCGGCCTGGGGCGGGCTGGGTGAGGGTATGAATCACATCCGTGAGGGGCGATCGCAGGGGGGAAGCGTCTGGCATGTGACCCGCCAGGGCCTGTAAAAACTCTGCAATCACCGCGCCCTGGCAGGTGAGCCCCAGATCCACCTTGGTTGTCATCCCTGGGAGATCCGCCGCCGCCTGCACCACTAGGGCTTGCTCCTGGGGGGTGACCAGCACCGTAAAGGGGGTCCACAAGGCCCATTCCGCAGATAGGGGGGGTAGATCGCGATCGCACAGCACATACCCCCCCTGGGCGTGTCCATGGCGCACCATCGCCCGCTGCATGGCGTCATAGGTGCCCAACGGCACTGGCCGCCAAGTCAAATCACTACTGTCTAGGGCTGGAGCCATAGGAATTCTGGGGGCAGATGGGGGCCTGTCCCAATACCTTTGAAAAGGGTTGTCTGGGTCGTCGGGTTGAGCCCCGCAGGACCCTAAGGGCAGTTGACGAAGGAAACGCTGGCGAAGGAAACCGGGAATCTGTCCTGGCAGGCAGGGCCATGGCAATAGCCATCAGTGGGTCTTTGATCCAGGGGCTGATGGGGGAGTCGGTGGCTACTAACATCCCGAGGATGGGCAGGAGCCCTACCGCCCAATTCAGCCCCTGAAGCCTGTTGGGACTCATGGTAGCTTTCGGAAAAACGGTTCCCCGACTTACACTAGAGTTCTTTCAGATTTTCTAGTTCCTTTAGATTTTGGGGTTTGCCCTGATTCGGGTAGTTCCCTTGCCCCTCAAGCCTGATCCCCGCCCATCCGTCGTCATGGCTCCCCCCTCCATAGGCCAGAGCAATCCCCCTTATCAGCGGGCATCAATTGTGAGTTTTACCCCAGTGCTATGCATCGTTTAGCCGCCACTCCCGGAGGCTGGACCCCGGATGCCGAAGGGGTGATTTTTGTGGAGCAAAGCCCCGCCCCCATCGTGTTTCTCACGGCGGCGGATACGGATTTGCAGTGCCTAGCCCAGGTGATGGTCGATCCCAGTGCCCTGCCAGCGGTGCGGGGGGTGAACCTGCTCCAGCTTCAGCAACAGCTCACCATCGACACCTATGCCGATGATGTCTTAGCTCAGGCTCACATCATTATTGTGCGGTTGCTGGGGGGGCGGGCCTATTGGTCCTACGGGCTGGAGGTGGTGCGATCGCTGGTCGAAGACACCGGGGCGGCCCTGGTGGTGCTGCCGGGGGACGATCGCCCTGACCCGGATCTGATCAGTCTTTCCACGGTGCCCCTGGCGGTGGCGAATCAATTGTGGCGCTACCTCTGTGAGGGGGGGCGGGACAATCTACGCCATGGGCTGATGGCCCTGTGCGATCGCGTCCTCGACACCCGGTTTCAACCGCCGTCGCCCCAACCCGTGCCCCGTGTGGGTCGCTACCGTCCCGCTGCGGTTCTGGCCGATGGGGACGAACCCGTGCCGGGGACCGTGGGGACCGTGGGGATTCTGTTCTACCGTGCCCACTACCTGGCGGGCAACACGGCCCCCATTGATGCCCTGATGGCGGAGATCGGTCATGCGCCTTCGAGACGGGATACGGGTGGCCTGAGGCCCGTGGCGTTTTACGTCTCTTCCCTGGGTGATCCCGAGGTGCAGCAGGATTTATTGGCCGAGATCAAAGCGGTGGGTGGGGCGGATATCCTGCTCAACACCACCAGCTTTGCCGTCGCCAAGCTGGACGGTAGCGCCCCCCGTCTGGACCTGTGGCAGCGGCTGGACGTGCCCGTGTTGCAGGTGATCCTCAGTGGCGGCACCCTTGACGCGTGGCAGCAGCATCCCATGGGGCTGATGCCTCGGGATATTGCCATGAATGTGGCCCTGCCGGAGGTGGATGGCCGCATCATCACCCGCGCCGTCTCCTTCAAAACTACCCAGCAGCGCAGTGCTGCCCTGGAAATGGATGTGGTCACCTATGAACCCGTGGGCGATCGCGTCCAGTTTGTCGCTGACCTTGCCGCCCGCTGGGTGGGCCTGCGCCGCACCCCGGTCTCGGAACGGCGGGTAGCCTTGGTCCTTGCCAACTATCCCAACCGCGATGGTCGCCTTGCCAACGGGGTGGGGTTGGATACCCCCCAAAGCTGTGTGGAGATCCTGCAAGCCTTGGCGGCGGAAGGCTACTGTCTCGCGGACATCCCCGCCGATGGGGACGCCCTGATCCAAGCCCTAACCACGGGACGCACCAATGATCCCGAGGGGCACGGGGTGAGATCGGTCCATCATGTCCTACCCGTGGCGGACTATCGGGCCTGGTATGACACCCTGCCCGCCACCGTCCGCAGCGGGTTAGAACAGCGCTGGGGCACGCCGGAGGTGGAGTTAGCCCAATACTGGGGGGATCATCCCACCCAATCCCCTCGGATCTCCCCGGCAGAAACGGGTTTCCCGATTGCGGGGCTGCACCTGGGGCGAGTGTTTGTGGGGATTCAGCCCAGCCGGGGCTACGATCGCGACCCCAGCCTCAACTACCACGCCCCGGACCTGGAGCCCACCCACGCCTACCTGGCCTTTTACCTCTGGCTGCGGCGGCGGTTTCGGGTGCAGGCGATCGCCCATGTGGGCAAACACGGCAATTTAGAATGGCTGCCCGGTAAGGGCATTGGCCTCTCCGCCACCTGCTACCCGGAGATCGCCCTGGGTGCCCTGCCCCACCTGTATCCCTTCATCGTTAATGATCCCGGTGAGGGGGCACAGGCTAAGCGCCGCGCCCAGGCGGTGATTTTGGATCACCTGACGCCCCCCCTGACCCGCGCGGAACTGTATGGCCCCCTACAACGGCTAGAGGGGTTGGTGGATGAGTATTACGAGGCCCAAAGCCTGGACCCAACACGGCTGTCGGTGATTCGCGATCGGCTGGTGGCGCTGCTGCGGGAGTCCCATGTGCTGGAGGATTTGGCGGCCCCTCACCCTAGCCCTCTGGGAGCGGCAACTGGAGAATGGGGAGGGTTGGCGGGCGCAAGCCCTTGCGCCCCTACGGTAGACCTTCAGGGCTCAGAACCCCTCTCCCTGAGGGTGAGG
>JAQCHG010000148.1 GCA_027619675.1 Cyanobacteriota bacterium | reverse complement strand
CCGGTCCCTCGCCGCCCCACCCGATCGCGCCGCCTGCAACGGCTGCAACCCACCCACCAATTGCACCGCAGGCACCAGCAGGGCAAAACCGAGCAGCTTAGCGGGGCGGGGCATGGGGCGATCTCCAACCGTAGAATGGCGTCAACGACAGATCTGCGGGGGCTACTCGCCTTGCAAGCTAGACGAGGGCTGCGTGGAGGTGCCGCAAAGTTGGGTGTAGGCAAACTCTACCGCTTCAGCAGCAGCGGGGGATAGTTGCTGGGCCACCGCCATCTCGCGCCAAGCATCCGCCTCAAATCCCCGCACCCAGAAATAATCGGCACGGGCGATCGCCACAGCGGCTGGGTCACCCCCCTCAGCCACGACAGCCGCCTCCACTGCTGTCAATGACCGGGCGATCGCCTGCTGTTGTAAGTCACTCACCACCTGAAATTGGCGAGACTCATAAATGCTGTTGGGGAAATCAACATGCTGGGCGCGGAAAGTGTACACCTGACCTGGCTCCAGATCAGGTCCGCTATACACCACAGCGGCCTGGTCATTAACAGGATAGGTCCACAGGGGGGTGTCGCTATCCCCTTCAAAAATAGCTAAGCGGCGATGCGATCCCTGGATCAGAAAAACGGGGCGATCGCTCCAAATCTCCTCCACTACCCCTGGAGGCACGGAGACAATGCAGTAATCATCACCCCGCTTGATGCCAGGAGATTCTGACTCATCGCCATTGCGAGTTAAGAGCCAATCTAAAAATGATGCTGATGGGTTTAAAGCCTGGGCACTGACACTGGTGCTGAAGCCGCCCACAATCATAGCGGTAGCTAAACCCACCGTTGTTAACTGCTCATAGCGCCTATGTCGGATAGACGTTTGTCCATATCCATCATCCTTGTGAATTGATCTGAGCCCAGAGGACAATTCTTCCCCTATGGAAAACGGGCCAATAAATCCATTATCCCCAGTTATGGAGGCTGACAGGACTGAAATGAAGTCAAAGCAGAGTTTTGGAAGGATCATCGGGAGGGTCTCCATAGGGTAGGTAAAAGATAAATCCAGACGGTGGCGCTGGGGAGCAACCACGGCAGCAAAACCGGACTCCAGATCATGCTTTGCAAACAAATCAGGCCATAGCCCGCAGTCCCCAAGGCGAGGTATTGCAGTCCCCGAGATCGCGATATAGATGGGGTAATCACCGATAGTCTGAGACTAGCGCCTAGGATAGTGGCGACTCCTACCATCCATAGGTTGGGAACAGGAATAATCAGGTGGGTGTGCAGAAAGTGATGCACGTTATAGGCGATCCGTTCAACTCCAGCAAAATAGTCACTTTGACTGTTGTCTCGCCGACGCTGTCGCCAATAGGCGATCGCGGGGGGATTGTAATCTAGGTCGGTATCTCGTAACTCCACCCCCCCTTCCACATAATCCACCCCACCAATTAAAACCACTTGGGCCTGCTCTAACTGGGACCAGTGGGTTTCATACTTTCCCTCTAACAATTCGTAAGCTGAGATCCGCACAAAAACCTGGTCGGGGGGCAAAGAATAATCCACAATGGGGCGCAGCCAGCGCTGACGCAAGATTCCGCTCATCGCTGTCACGGGGTGAATGCGGACCTGTTGTAGCTGTTGCAGAACCGGATCTTGACTGGGCCACAGGGCTGAGAGCAACGCAGGGCGTAACGGTCTATTGTTTTCCAAAGTCGGATAAACAATGGGGTTTTGTGTCTCGTAACGGGCAATCAACGCCAGCAGATATGCAAAGGGACAGGTTTGGGCACAGGGGGGGTGGTCCCACGGCAGGGCTAGGTAGCTTTCGGGCGTGTTGGTGTAGCCCACCATGGCCCAGTTGGGATCAAACACCTCACTGGCTGGATTGACGCCCACCTCTTGCTGATTTTCGAGCACCGCCCCAAATACCAACCAGGCCTGACTACGGTCAATAGTTGTTTTGACTGCACGGGCTAGGGAGATGGATTGCTCAGGCTGTTGCCGATCTAGCCAGTAATCAATACCGATTACTGGGGCCTCAGCCTCCCCGAGGACTGTGACGAGATCTGCGAGATATTGCTGGCTAATGGGGGTGGGGGGATTGAGCAGGGGCGATTGCCGAATGGAGGCATCATCAATTTGCACCAGCACTACGGGCGGGGGTGCTGTGGGCAGTTGCCCGGTGAGATTGCGGTACATGGCCTGGGCCAGCAAGCGACCCGACAGCAGCGACTCCCGCACCGTTGGCACCACGCTCAGCACCGCCACCGCCGCCAGGGCCGCTGCTTGACGGCGACCGGGCAGCCAACGGCCCAGAACCTGTCGCCAACTACGGGGTTCAATGCGAAAGGGAACGGAATCTGGATGGCGAAATAGGGACGGGATTAGATAGGCAGACGGATAGGTGATTTGCTGATCGAGCTTTAGGTGGCGGCAGGCGGTAGCCAGGGCTGCCTGCACATGTTCGTGGCGGGCCAGGGCCTGGAGAAACTGCCGCACAAACACCAGGGCCACGGCGTTGTGGATGGGTTCCCGCATCACCGCCACCTGACTTAGGCCCAAATTCACCAGGGCATCAGCAATATTGAGGCCGCTACAGGAGTTGAATAGGGCAAACTGTAGCCCCTGGGCCTGGGCGGTTTCTAGGGACGGGGTGAGTTCCCGGATGGACAGGGCGGTTTTAGGGGCGACATAGATCACCCCGTCCACCAAGTCCGCCTCGTTGCTGTGGCCCGCAAAGAACAGCACATCCCACCCGATGGGGTCGGCGATCGCCTCACAAATGGCCCGCTTCAGGGCGACGGTATCTTGCCCCGGCGTCCAGCCAATGATGGTCACATCCACCAGATGACTCAAACTATCCAGGGCTTGGCGATCACCCGATAGACCAATGCCCGTGTCATCGCCAAGAATCACCAGCACCCGCGCTCGATAGCGGCGGCGGGGCGTGGGGGGAGCCCCCTGCATCCGCATCGGTGTCCGCAAAATGTGGACTGGGGCACGGCCAAACTCTGTCCCAATTTCCCAAGCTTCCCAGGGAAGGCGGGCCAGGGCGAGGGGATAGCAGGTGAGGAAGAGGTCTCCGGGGTCAGGGGTGGGGCGCTGCCCGAGGCAGCGGCGAATCTCGTACAGTTCGCCATGGCGTAACCAGCGGTGAAATTCCGACAACAGCCGCGCCTCCGCCTGCACCAGTTGGCTGTGGCGGTCCACTGTTTGGGCTATCACCTGCCCCACCGCGCCAGGGCGGCCCCGCAGGGCGGGTTGATCACTCTGTTGATAAAAATCGAGGTAGGCCCGCTGCCACTGGCGATAGACCCGATCCAGAATCGGGGGATAGGGCACCGTGGCGTGGAGCTTTTGACCCCGCCCCCAGGTCAGGGTAAAGAGGCAGGTTTGCTCCACCTTTTGTACCGTTAGTTGGTAAGTCATGGCCAATGTGCTTTAAGGGAGGGTTTGAATTTTGAATTTTGAATTCTCAATTTTGAATTCTCAATTGTGAACCCTCCATTAGGTATCCGATTGGGGATCAAAGCCAAAGGCCGGCAGGGACAGGGCGGGACTACCAGGCAGAAACAAGTCCACCCAGAAGGTTTCGTCCCAGCGACCAAACACCTGGCCATAGAGGTAGGTGGCGGCGGTGTCAGCGGTGAACTGTTGATGGGCAATCACCCCTTCGCTGTCGCGAATGCGCAATTCTAGCCCTGGCGGCAAGGTTTCGTTGGGGATGGGGCCGACAAACAGGGTCAGACTCCATTCCGGTCCCGATGTCTCCACCAAACTCCAGGTGAGGGCATAGATCCGCAGGGGAATGCCCGCGATCGCCTGCTCCGTATACCCCGCCCGCGCCCGAGGCGGCACCGCCAACCCTAAGGGTTCCACCTCCGCCAAAATCACCTCTAGCTCCTGGGCCGGAGAGCGCAGGGCAAAGGCGGGGGCACGGGGAGCCAATAGGGTCCAAGCAAACTGTTCTGCCACCGCATCCAGTTGGTTATTCAACCATTTACCCACATTCAGCACTGGCTGGGTCCAGGGGATCAGGGCCGCCTCGGGCCGCGTTGACATGGTGGGGGCGATCGCGGTTTGGGATGTCCCCATGGGGACTAGCAGATGTTCGGGCTCCAGGTGCCGCAGATAGAGCAGGATGCGGTCAGGGGAGACGGTGAAGGCGGTGATGGGTACGGTCACGGCTCCCATGGTGTCGAGGCCCTGGGCTTGGGCGGCCACTTGATCTGCCCGCAGGCCGCCCCGAATCTGGACCATTTCCAATTCTTCCTGCACCTCCACCCAAATCCACAGATGGACGGGCTCTGGCCCCATCAAAGCGGGGCGGGGCAAGGTCACTTCTGGGGTGGTGAGGCTACCCTGAACCGCCACCCCCAGACGAAAACCATTGACCCGCAGGCTAGGGGTGTCATCGGGGGGACGATGGCCGTTGAGGTGAACAGCGAGGTGACCATCTCCCCCTTCTAACCAGGTTTGCACCCCCTTCAGGGCCAGCGATCGCAGATAGGTGGGCCAGGGATCAGCCCCTTCTGGCAGAAAGTGACTCATTTGAATAGCCCAATCCACAGCCTCTGGGGGAAGCGGGACAGCGTCACCCAGGGAGTCAAAGTTGTTGGGGAAAATATCAGAAGCCATGGTGGCAGACTCAGCGTTAGGACAGATACGGGGAAAAAACATGGGACTGACAGGACCTAAGTCATTAAGTGGTGGACACTTTCGCAGACCTGTCGCGCCAGGGTGCTGCGGGGGATACGTTTCTTGGGATCTTTTGCTTCCGATTCGGCTTCTTGCACGAGTTCATCCACAGCTTCAGCCAGATACTGACTGAGCAACGTGTCAATGGTGTGGAGGCGCTCGATGGAGGTAATGTCTAACACCGCCTCCCGCACGTCGGCTTGCAGCCGGGGCAGTAGGGTGTCACGAATATCGGTGCGCAGGCGCTTCAGGGCCATCAGGCGAGTGACTTGCACCTGGGTGGTGAGGCCCACTTGGCGGGCGATCGCCCCCATGGATTCCCCTTGACAGTGGAACAGGGCCAAGGCTTTTAAGAAATGCGCCTGCTTGCGGGGGTCTTTGCGCCCCAGCCGTTGACAATATTGGTTCAATACTGCTGCTGTGGCTGCTGCCAGTCCTTGATCTAATTGTTGGCGATAGCGCTGTAAAAACTCCCTTTGCAGTTGTTCTGCCTCATCTGGTTCGGGGGCCATGGGCTCCGGCCCCTCCATGGCCGGATCTAGGGTTTCGCGGTAGGGTAGGCCCCCTCGGGCATAGATGCGGTAGTCCCGCAGCCATTGGGCCAAGATTTGCAGTTGCACCAATACCGCCGTGGCCGATTGACTAGCATCAATGCGTTGCAGTTGGGCATGGGTGGGGGGTCGGCAGCGGCCCCCTTGGCCACTTTCCCGCTGTAGGAGGCGATCGCGGCGATAGACTTGGTGGTAGCGATCAAGCAGGGTTTGAGCTTGGGCCACCTCGACCCGACTGAGGGTGTGAAATTCCCCCAGGATGCGGGGCAGTTGCTCCACCGGGGTGTCGTTGAGGATGGCCCAGTCGGTGGCTCGGTAGACACCATGGTCCAGCAAAAATTGGTTCAGTTCCCGGTGGTTACCCGTGACTTGGATAGCCCAATTGTCTAGGCTGTTGTTGCCCGGTTTATATCCTTCAAT
>JAQCHG010000147.1 GCA_027619675.1 Cyanobacteriota bacterium | reverse complement strand
AAGAAAATGCCCCTTCGGCTTTGTCTGGCCATCTTATGCGGTTTGACGCTTACAAACAGCAAATATGGCAAGATGATCGCAGCCTTAGAGAAGAAGTATTGAATCAGATCGAGCAGACTCAAAAATCTTCTTTTGTTGGCGAGAATGCTGGCCAGTGGGAAGATAGAATTCGGTACTATGCATCTACTCTAAAGGCTAAAGTATGATGCTTCAAGAAATTCAACATTATGCAAAGCAAAGTGTTTGACTTCGCAGAGCTTCAGCAATCAAATCCCTGCTTTGGTTGCCCCGCGCCCTGTTGCCGTATGCAGCTTATACCCTGTCATACACCGAATAACTTCATGGACTTGGATTACTTGCGATATATGCTGTTGTTTCCAGGAACAGAGGCAATCGTTAGGGAAGATGGATCATGGGGTTTGATTAAATGGGTGAAATGCAGTGCACTTGACGATAGTAATTGTCTATGCAAACTGCACAATACCGCTCAAAAGCCTCATATCTGTAAATCATATAATGCCTATAATTGTTGGTACAAAAAGAATTTTGTACTGACAAATTCTCAGGAAATATATCGTCTCAACTTGGAGCGCTTTGACATATGGATTCATGAAATACAATTTGCAGAGAACGGAGATATTGTATCTGCTCCAGACTTCAATCAATCGATTGATATATTAAAAGATGTTCCAATCGAGCCAACCTTTGCTCAGTTAGATGACGCAATATTGTCATCGGATATTCGTTTCAGTTAGAAATAATCTGATAAACTAGAGTGCTAAGCCCCTTCTGGAATCATTGTTTTTAGTGGAATAGCTTCGTAGCTTGGAAAATTCAGGAAAATCTCAAGTCAGGCTTCACGACATGCAGAAGTAAATGCCGAAATTCCCTGAATTCGTTGAGTCAATGCCCAAGTTATAGATAAACTGTAGAAACCAGATAAACTATAGAAACCAGATAAACTATAGAAACCACCATTTTTGTGGAACTTCTTAGCATGTCAATGGTTTCAGAAGTTTTCCTTGCTGGCAAGGTAACATGGTCAGACAGGCGTCTCTAATTTTGGTGTTAGCCTTTCAAGACATGATGTGTGGCTAAGTAGGTAAGCTCAATTATCTTGCAGACGGGTTTCGACTCCGCTCAACCCTCAAATCCTTGCTGGACAAGGAGTATAGCTGATTGAGCGGAGTCGAAATCAGCGGCAGGTATGAAGTTTGATTAGTCCTAGCTACTTAGAAGCCTTTTAGATGGTGGCTTTCGGTTATTTCCAGGAAAATTCTCTGGATATCTTATTTGGATAAGGCTTATCAGACCCCACTATCCTTTAATAGTCCACCATCATGCAGTAGATTAAAACCAAGACGCTGAGCCGATCCTAAATTGACTTTCTTCATAATCAAAGGTTGCGTAAATATCCTCCGAGGATGAGCCGTGTCCTGCGTTCGGAATTCGGTTTTGTTGGTGCATGGGATTGGCGATACCCAGCGGGTATTTGACCCGATCGCGACCTATCTGCGCGATCGCGGCTGGGCCGTCCATTGTCTCGACCTCAAGCCCAATAAAGGTCAGATTGGGCTCGATCAGCTAGCGCTACAAATTTGCGAATACGTGGAAGCCCATTTGAGCGATCGCCCCTTTGATCTGCTCGGCTTCAGCATGGGGGGCATCGTTAGCCGCTACTACCTGCAACGGTTAGGGGGGCTGCTGAAGGTGCAGCGCTTCATCACCCTGTCTTCACCCCACAACGGCACCCTGACCGCCTATGCCCGCCAGCGCCCCGGTGTCAAACAGATGCGCCCCGGCAGCGCCTTTTTACGGGATCTCAACAGTACCCTAGAGGATTTACAGCGGGTGCAATTTACCTCCCTGTGGACCCCCTACGACCTGATGATTGTGCCTGCCCACAGTTCCCGCCTGCCCGTGGGGCAGATGGGGCAAATCCCGGCGCTGGCCCACCCGTTGATGCTGCGCGATCGCCGGGTGTTTGAGGCAGTGGCCGCTGCCCTATCGCGCCCCTTAGGGGACGGGTCGGAGCCTTGCCCCTAGGATGGGTGGGGCGGGGGGAGGCTACCGCTTGGGTGTAGGGGAGAATCAGGGCGATGGACAAGTTTGAAAGCCTGCGGGCCTTTACCCAGGTGGTGGAATGCGGCGGGTTTGCGGCGGCGGCGCGGCGGATGGGGCTGTCGCGATCGGCGGTGAATAAGCTGGTGCTGAATCTGGAGGACCACCTCCAGGTGCAATTGCTGCACCGCACCACCCGCAAGGTCAGCACCACCGCCACTGGGCAGGCGTTTTACCAGCGCTGTGTGGCGATCTTGGCGGATATGGCGGAGGCGGAGCAGGCCGTTAGCCGCCAGCACACGGAGCCGCGCGGCCATTTGCGCATCAATGCCCCCATGTCCTTTGGCACCCTGCACCTGGCCCCCGCGATCGCAGATTTCCTCCAGCAATACCCCGATCTCCATGGGGAGCTGAGTTTGAGCGATCGCTTCATTGACCCGATTGAAGAGGGTTTTGACATCACCATCCGCATCGCCCAACCGCCAGACAGCCCCAGCCTGATCGCCCACGAACTCTGCCCCGCCCCGGTGATCCTCTGTGCGGCCCCGGCCTATTTGGCCCACCACGGCCCACCCCAGCATCCCGACGACCTCAGCCACCACGCCTGTTTGACCTACGGCCACCTGAGTAGCGCCACCCCCTGGACCCTGATAGGGCCGGAGGGCAGCCACCGGGTGTCCGTCAGCGGCCCCCTCTGCGCCAACAATGGCGAACCGCTGCGGCAGGCGGCGGTGCAGGGGTTGGGCATTACCCTGCTGCCCCGGTTTTTGATCGAGACGGAGTTGGCGGCGGGGCAGTTGGTGCAGGTGCTGCCAGCCTACGCTGCCCCGACCCTATCGGTTTGGGTGCTGTATCCGGTCAATCGCCACCTGTCCACGAAGGTGCAGGTGTTTACGGCGTTTTTGCAGGCCCGCTTTGGGGTCAACAGCAATCCATTGCAATCCTAGGATCTGTCATTAATTCCAGCTAAGGTCCTGGTTGCACAGCGGTTGCAGCCTTTGGTTATGGGCCAGGAGCGGGCGCGGCCATGCTGACCTCGCAAGGCGTTCCCCCCAAAGGGAGCCTGCGCCCCCGTCCCCAAACCTAAAATTGTCTGGGAATATGACCGCCACAGGGAAACCCCTGGGGTCATCCTGAAGGTACCCCCATCGCCCCAACCCACCGCCCAGAGGTACCCCCATGAGCGACGATCGCCAAACCCTCAAACTCCTCTCCACCCTCCACTACGTCATGGGGGGCCTGAGCCTCGCCACCAGCCTGTTGGCCCTGCCCCACATCGGCATGGGGCTGTTTGCCATCTACGCCCCAGAGAGCTTCGACGATGGCGACCCCATATCCTCCATGATTTTTGGCTGGTTATTCCTCGGCATGGGGGCGCTGTTTATGGTGGGCTGCATTGTCATTGGCATCGCCACCCTGCTGTCCGCCGGTGGCCTGCGCCGCCGCCGCCGCTACTGGCTCAGCTTCGTCGTGGCCTGCATCGAGTGCCTGTCCATGCCCATCGGCACCGCCCTGGGGGTGTTCACCATCATCACCCTGGCCAAACCCTCGGTGAAGGCGCTCTATGGTTTGGAGGTAAGCGATCGGCGGTAGGGGATTTTGGATTTTGGATTTTGGATTTTGGATTGCCGCTTTTCCCAGGACCCTTCGGGGGAAGGCGTCACACCCATACCCCGCCCTTCGAGAAAAACACTAGACGCTAAGCGGCTTCTCTCGGGCTTACCTCTCAACCGCCAGGGAATCAATTCCCTGGCTCACAGCAGACGTCCGTTGAAACGGACCCTGAAGGCCGGGATACGGAGACCTAGGGAGTCCATTTTTAATGGACGGTCGCTCTCGGTAGTGCCCTGAAGCCACACCTCCCCTCATCCCCTCCCCCCCTGCCCGCCCCTAGGCAGAGAACCCACTTTCCGTCATGCTAAATACCGGAGTTAAAGGCGCAGTGCCCCAGGAGAGGACCTATGGACCCGGTAAAACTGATGAAGCAGGAAGTAGGACGGGCGGCTGCCGCCCAGGTGCAATCGGGCACCGTGGTGGGGTTGGGTACCGGGTCCACCACCGCCTTTGCCATCCAGTTCATTGGCGATCGCCTCAAGTCCGGTGAACTCCAAGACATCAAAGGGGTGCCCACCTCCTTCCAAGCCTCGGTGCTGGCCAAGCAGCACGGCATTCCCCTCACCACCCTGGACGAAGTGGACACCATTCACCTGGCCATCGACGGGGCCGACGAGGTAGACCCTCAATTCAACCTGATCAAAGGGGGCGGCGCTGCCCACACCCGCGAAAAAATCGTGGATGGCCTGGCCGAGAAATTCATCGTGGTGGTGGATAGCTCCAAACTGGTGGACAAGCTGGGCACCACCTTTGCCCTGCCCGTGGAGGTGCTGCCCATGGCGGTGGCCCCCGTCACCCGCGCCCTAACGGCCATGGGGGGGACGGTGGAACTGCGCATGGGGGTCAAAAAAGACGGCCCCGTCATCACCGACCAGGGCAACATGGTGCTGGATGTGAAATTTGCCGCGATCGAAGACCCCGCTGGCATGGAGCAAACCATCAACAACATTCCTGGTGTGTTGGAAAACGGCCTGTTCGTTGGGGTGGCGACGGAAGTGCTGGTGGGCGAAGTCAAGGACGGTGCAGCCTCCGTGCGGAGCCTCTAGGGCCACCCCTCGGTTCGTTAGAATCACTGCGTACCGCACCGTCACGAACCGCCCCATGCAATACCGCCGCTTTGGCCGCACTGAGTTGCAAATGCCCGTGTTCTCCTGTGGGGGAATGCGCTACCAGCATTCTTGGCAGGATGTCCCCCGGCATCAAATTCCCCGCAAAAACCAGGAGAATCTGAATGCCACCATCCGCCGCGCCCTGGCGGTGGGCATTAACCACATTGAAACTGCGCGGGGCTATGGCACCTCTGAGGTGCAGTTAGGGCAAATTTTGCCCCAACTGCCTCGGGAGCAGTTGATCGTGCAAACCAAGGTGTCCCCCACGGCGGATCCCCGCGAGTTTCAGCGCAACCTAGAGCAGTCCCTCAACAATGTGGGGCTGGAGACCATTGATCTCCTGGGCATCCACGGCATCAACACAGCGGAGCTGCTGGACTATACGGTGCGGCCCGGTGGCTGCTTGGCGGTGGCACAGGCGTTTCAGCGGCAGGGGCGGGTTCGTTTCATTGGTTTCTCGACCCACGCGCCGACGTCGGTGATTCAGGCGGCGATCTCCACCGACCAGTTCGACTATGTGAACCTGCACTGGTACTACATCAACCAAGACAACTGGCCCGCGATCGCCGATGCCACCCGCCACGATATGGGGGTATTTATCATCAGCCCGTCGGATAAGGGGGGGCACCTCTACAACCCGCCCCAAAAGCTGGTGGATCTCTGCGCTCCCCTCAGCCCCATGGTGTTTAACAACCTGTTTTGCCTCCGCCATCCCCAGGTCCACACCCTCAGCATCGGCGCGGCCCGCCCCTCCGACTTTGATGAGCATTTGAAAACCCTGCCCCTCTTGGCCACGGCAGACACGATACTGCCGCCGATTTTGACCAAGCTCGAAGCCGCCGCCATCGCTGCCCTGGGGGAAGACTGGCTCCGCACCTGGAAGCAGGGCCTCCCCACCCCC
>JAQCHG010000146.1 GCA_027619675.1 Cyanobacteriota bacterium | reverse complement strand
CGGGGATGACCCCCATCACCCAGGTGGCCCGCCTCCGCCCCGTGCAGCTAGGGGACATCCAAGACAACACCTATGCCGTGTTGGCGGGGCTGGAACCGGGGGAAACCATCGTCACCAGCGGCATTTTGAACCTGCAAGACGGCACCCCCATCATTCCCCAAGACCCCAACGCCGCCCCGACTGGCCCCGGTGGAGCTGACCAATAAACCCATGTTCGTCAATTACTTCATTAAGCGCCCCGTCTTTGCCACCGTCTGCGCCATCATGTTGCTGTTGGTGGGGGCGATCAGCATTCCCTCCCTGCCCGTGGCCCAGTTCCCCGACATCAGCCCCACCCAGATCAGTGTGCGGGCTGCCTATGTGGGGGCCGATGCCGAAACGGTGGAAAAAACCGTCACCTCCCTGCTAGAGCGGCAAATTAACGGGGTGGAGGGCATGCGCTACATGACCTCCAGCAGCACCAGTAACGGCGTCAGCAACATCACCGTTACCTTTGAGTCCGATCGCGACAAGGACATCGCCGCCGTTGACGTGCAAAACCGGGTCTCCCTGGCGGAACCGCAACTGCCGGAACCGGTGCTGCAAACCGGGATCACCGTCAGCAAGGAATCCAGCAATATCCTGCTGGCCATGAGCCTGTTCACCGAGGATGACAGCTACGACAACATCTTTTTGAGTAACTACGCCGATCTCTACATCGTGGATGCCCTGCGCCAGGTGGATGGGGTCGGCAATGTGATCATTTTTGGGGAACGCACCTACGCCGTGCGCCTGTGGCTCGACCCCCAACGCATGGCCAGCCGGGGCCTGACGGACCAGGATGTGGTCAATGCCCTGCGGGAACAAAACATTCAGGTGGGGGCGGGGCAGTTGGGCCAGCCCCCAGTGGATGCAGACCAGCAGTACCAGATTGGTCTGCGGGCGGTGAGTCGCTTTGACAGCCTCGAAGACTTTGAGGAACTGGTGCTGGCCACCAGCGACACCGGTGCCCTGACCAAGTTTAAAGACGTGGGCCGGGTGGAATTGGGGGCGGAAGCCTACAGTTCTTTCCTGCGGTTCCGGGGGCAAGAGGCGGTGGGGTTGGGGATCTTCCAGCTACCGGGTAGCAATGCCCTAGAGGTGGCGCGGGGGGTAAAGGACCGCATGGCGGAACTGGCCAGCCAGTTTCCACCGGGCATTGAGTACGGCATCGGCTTTGACACCACCGAGTATGTGGAGCAGTCCCTCTCGGAGGTGGTCTGGACCCTGATCCAGGCGGTGGTGTTGGTGGTGCTGGTGATTTACATCTTTTTGCAGGATTGGCGCACCACCATCATCCCGGCGGTGACCATTCCCGTTGCCCTAATCGGCACCTTTGCCATCGTCAATATCTTCGGCTTTTCGATCAACAGCCTCACCCTGTTTGGCCTCACCCTGGCTACGGGCATGGTGGTGGATGACGCCATTGTGGTGGTGGAGGATATCGCCCGCAAGATTCAAGACCGGGGCCGTCCTCCGGTGCAGGCGGCGGTGGAGGCCATGCAGGAGTTGACGGGGGCGGTGATTGCCACATCCCTGGTGCTGATGGCGGTGTTCATTCCAGTAGCCTTTTTTCCCGGCACTACGGGGGCGCTCTATCGCCAATTTGCCTTGACCATCGCCTTTGCGATCGCCCTGTCTACCTTTAATGCCCTCACCCTCACCCCCACCCTGTCGGGGCTGCTGTTGCGGGCCAAACCCGAGCGGGGGGGCTGGTTGGGGTGGTGTTTTCGCACCTTTAATGGCTGGTTAGATTGGCTGCGCGATCGCTACCGCGCCAGCTTAGAACTGCTGAACCATATCCAGCCCGTGGTGTTGGGGGGGTTTGTGGCCCTGCTGGTGGTGACCGGATGGCTCTACCGCACCGTACCGTCCGCCTTTTTGCCAGAAGAAGATCAGGGCTATTTCATTACCCTGGTGCAGGCCCCCGAGGGGGTATCCCTCAACTACACCAGTGAGGTGATGGGCCGGGTCGAGCAGGAAATCCTCAGCCTAGAGGGGGTGCGGGCCACCTTCAGCGTCGGGGGGTTTGGCTTTGGCAATGACACCGTTAACAACGGGGTGATCTTCACCACCCTGCAACCCTGGGATGAACGGGGGCCGGGGCAGTCGGTGCAAGCGTTGATCGGTCAACTGTTTGGCCGTTTTTCGTCCATTACTGAGGCGCGGGTGTTTCCGGTGAATCCCCCCTCGATTCAAGGGTTGGGGCAGTTTGGCGGGTTTCAATACCAGCTTCAAGACCGCCAGGGCAGTTTAGAACTCAATACCCTGGTGCAAAAAATGGGGGAATTGTTGGGGGCGGCTAACCAAAACCCCAACCTCCAAAATGTGTTTAGCACCTTCTCTGCCGCTACCCCCCAACTGCTGGTGGAGGTGGATCGCGATCGCGCCAAGTCCCTCAATGTGGATATCGATGACCTCTTCGGCACCCTGCAAACCTACCTGGGGTCTCGCTACGTCACCGACTACATCCAAGGCCAGCGCACCTATCGGGTTTACCTCCAGGCGGACCAAGATGCTCGCTCCCAACCGGAGGACATTGAAAAGCTCTATGTCCAGGCGGCGGGGGGGGAGATGATTCCCCTCAGCAATTTGGTCACCCTCACCCCCGCGATCGGGGCGCAGGTGATCAACCACTACAACCTCTATCGCTCCATTGAGATTACGGGCAGCCCCGCCCCTGGCGTCAGTTCTGGGGCGGCCCTCGACACCATGGAGCAGGTCTCGGCCCAGGTGTTGCCCCCCAGCATGGGCTATGAATGGTCGGGGTCCTCTTTGGAGGAAATTGAATCGGGTAACCAAGCCCCGATCATTTTTGGCCTGGGGCTGGTGTTTGTCTTTTTGGTGCTGGCGGCCCAGTACGAGAGCTACATCGACCCGGTGATCATTTTGTTTGCGGTGCCTTTGGCGGTGCTGGGGGCGCTGCTGGCCCAAACCCTGCGGGGGCTGCCCAATGATGTGTACTGCCAAATTGGTCTGGTGATGTTGATTGGTTTGGCCAGCAAAAACTCGATCTTGATTGTGGAGTTTGCCAATCAACTGCGGCAGGAGGGGCTGCCCATCGCCAAGGCGGCTTTTGAAGCGGCAGAACAGCGGATGCGCCCCATTCTCATGACTGCCATCTCTACCCTCAGCAGTATCTTTCCACTGGTGATTGCCACGGGGGCTGGGGCTGGCAGCCGTCAAGCCTTGGGTACGGCGGTCTTTGGCGGTATGTTTGTGGCCACTTTCCTCAGTCTGTTTGTGGTGCCCATTCTGTACATTGTGGTGAAGCAGTTGAGCAGCCGCTATCTCAATGACGGCAGCAATGTCAGCCAAGGCTAAGGGGCTGGGAATGCCAACCTGTAGGAGGGGCCACTATCATCGGGGAGATGTCTAGGCACCTCCAGGCTCAGCCATGAAAGCGCTTCAGGGATTTTGGCAGTTTCTCAACACTGATGTGAGAGAGATCCCGTGGGGGGCGGTGGCGGAGCAGGGCATTGAGGCGATTACGGCGCTGCCGGATGCCGCTGAAGCCTGGAAGGAACACGCTGACGACATTCAACAGTTGGCCCCCTATCTGCAACGGGCCGAGCCGCTGATCAAGGCGTTGGATGGGCCGGTGACGCAGTTGGCCATTGCAGGGGTGCCCTTTGTGTCGGTGGGGGTCAACCTGCTGAAGCTGGCGCTGGACCTGGCGAAGGTGGAGCCGACGCTGGAGAGTGCGGTGGCGATCGTGGCCCAACTGGCCTATCTCCAAAGTTTGGAAACGGTGCTGGCGCGGCAGGATGCGGCGGTGACGGCGAAGCTGGGGCAAATTTCCCTCAAGGCGGTGGTGGAGCGGCAACTGAAACGGCTGGACACGACGGAACTCAACACCACTGACGCGAAGCGGATCACGACGCAGTTTCGCGAGTCGGGGCTGGCGGAGCAGTTTGGGGCGGCGCTGACGGAACAGTTGCAGGAGGCGCAACTGACGGAGGCCGAAACTCAGCGGTTAGTAGATCAGGTGGTGTGGGGCAGCCCCCGCTATTTCCATGAGGCCATTACCGCAGCGGGGGAAAGTGTCGCCCCGCTGGCGGAGTTTTATCGCACGGGGGGGCAGCAGGCCCAGGCCCGCTACGCCAGCATTGACGACTATTTGCAAAAGCAGATTGCGCCCCTGCCGCAAGAGAAAGTATTTGACGAGAGCAACCCGAGGGTGTGCTTTCAAGACATCTATGTGCAGCTACAGGTGCAACCCTTGACCCAAGAGGGGAAGGTCAAAAAAGATGTGGAGCCTATCTGTAGCCACGAATGGACGCGGCAAGTTTTAGAGCAGCCCGCCGAGCAAACCCGCAAGGTGATGTTTATCGAGGGGGATGCGGGGCGGGGTAAATCGGTGTTTTGCCGCATGATTGCCAACTGGGTGTGGGCTGAGTTTGGCGATGCCTTCATTCCCCTGCGGATTCCGTTGCGACATTTGCGGAAGCTGGCGAATAACCTGACGGAAACCCTGGAAGACTGCCCGGATTTAGAGCAGGTGTGGTTTGTCCGCGAAGATTCGGGCTGGTTGGCGGATAAGAACACCCGGTTTTTGATCATTCTGGATGGCTTTGATGAACTGCTGCTGGAGGGGCGGGCGACGGGTGGGCTGAGGGAGTTTCTTCAGCAGGTGACGGATTTTCAGGGGCGCAGTCATCATCAACTGTTGGTCACAGGGCGACCGCTGGCCCTGCAAGGTATTGATCGACTCATTACCCAGAACAAAGACCTAGAGCGGGTACGACTAGAGCCCATCGGGGATGCACTGCGGGAGCGATGGCTGACCCAATGGCAGGTCATTTTTGGGGAAGAAACCGTCGCTGCATTGCGGCAATTTCTGGAGGCTTGCCCGGAGGATATTACCAACACCCTGGCACGAGAGCCACTGCTGCTGTATTTGCTGGCGCGACTGAACCGAGAAGACCAGCTTACGGCCCAGATGTTTGCGGATGCCCAGACAGAAATTCAGGCCAAGCTGCGGATCTATCGCGAATCGGTGAATTGGGTGCTGGAAAAACAGCGCCAGGATTTCAATCCAGTGATCACTGGGTTAGATCATGAAGATTTGCGGGAGGTATTGCAGGAAGCGGCCCTGTGTGTGGTGCAGTCGGGCAATGAAACGGCGCGGCTAGAGATGGTGAAACAGCGGTTTCAGGCCAGCGGTAACCCCATCGCCAATCTGCTGAAACAGGCCCAGGCAGCGACTGGGCAGGCAGAAGACAAGGCTCTGAATAATTTGCTGACCACCTTTTACCTGAAACCCGGCGAAACGGATAAGCGGGGTTCGGTGGAATTTGCCCACAAGAGCTTTGGGGAATATCTGTTTGCCGAGCGGATAATGGTGGCTTTTGAGGCGTGGACGGAGCTAGACAACCGCAACCGATTTCGTCTAGATGAACGGACACTCAATGAGCAAATTTATGACGTGTTGGGCTATGGTGGCCTCAGCCAAGAAATTGTTGCCTATCTGTGGGAACTGCTAGCGGAGAGTAATATTGATCGACTGCGATTGTTTAACCGATTGCACGGCTTCTATCAAGGCTGGTGCCAAAGCGAATTTTTGGATGCGCCACCGAACGAGAATCTGCCCCAGAAGAAACTCCTGCAACTGCGCGATCAGGGCATTGTAACGGGGTTGAGGCAGGTGGATGTGTTTGCAGGGCTGAACGTCATGATCTTCTTGTTCAAGC
>JAQCHG010000145.1 GCA_027619675.1 Cyanobacteriota bacterium | reverse complement strand
TTGGTTTATCAGGTGGTGGTTTCGGCCACTGGAGACATTCTCGGTTATCGGGCAGAGAGTGATCCGGCACTGCTGAATGTGGACGCCACCCCCCTACCCACCCTGACCTATTTACCCGTGGATCCTGGCGCGGCGGTGGAGGAGCCCGTGGCCCAGTTTCGGGTCACCCTCGGGGCGGATGGCACCATTACCGCCGAACCCCTGGCTACCCCCTCAGCCTCAGATACGGCTTCGGCAGCGGCTAGCAACGATGACGAGGCGGCAGCAGCGGTAGACGCCCCTCCTCTGAGTGCGGCGATCGCCGATGAGGTTGAGGATGGTGATCGCCTGCGGGCCATGAATCGTGACCTCTATGCCACCCTGCGGGATAGCCGCGATCGCGGCACCCTTGAGGAGGATTTGGTCTATCGAGTGCGCTGGACGGAGGCCGGGGAACTGGTGGGCTTTGAACCAGACAGCAACACCGCCGCCGACCAGGTCGGCACCACCCCCCTACCGGACCTACTGGAGACCAATCCGGGGACAGCGGATACCCCCCAGGCGGATTTCCGGGTGGTATTTGGGGCCGATGGCGTACTGGAGGTGAGTCCCTGGAAGGGATTTCCCCGCTAATGGGTCGTTTGCCATGCCCAGGGCCCTGACTTGAAACCTCCAAGCACTGGGGCTAAAGCTTCAGTAGCGTTCTGGAAATGGCAATGTTCGGGTCAAATCACCCACGAGGACTGACCCCCTTGGCTCCCCTGCTCCGCTATGCTCTTCCCTGCGCTCCTTCCCGGCTCAGAACAGGAAACCCCGCCGAGAATACAGATCGCCCCTCTCCGCGCCCCCGGTTCAAGCACTGGGGGCTTTGAAGTCAATGTGGGCGGGAATTTCAATCCCGGCTTGATCCAGCGCCACCTTGAGACGGCGGCGATATTCTCGGGCCACCTCCCACTGCTTTAACGGTTGGGTCTTGATCCATACTCGAATGGTCAGGCCTCGTTCCCCAAAGTCCTCCACCCCCAGCACCTCCGGTTCAGAGAGCAAGGGGGTTGCCCAGCGATCGCTGGCCTTCATGGCCTGCCCGGTGGTTTCGATCAGGGTCAGCACCTGATCCACGTCGCTGTGGTAGCTAATGGGGATGTAAATATCCGCCTGGGACCAATGGCTGGAGTGGTTGGCAATCACCCCGATTTCGCTGTTGGGAATGGTTACCAACCGCCCCTCTTCGTCCCGAATTTGGGTGATGCGGAGGTTGATGTTTTCCACCAAGCCGCGAATGCCGTGGACCGTGATCACATCCCCCACCGCGTATTGGTCCTCCAGAATAATGAAAAAGCCGTTGATGGCGTCCTTAATTAAACTCTGGGCGGGTAGCGATAGGGCCACCCCAATGATCCCAGCCCCGGCGAGAAGGGGGCCAATGTTGACCCCCACGCTGGTGAGGGCAATCAGGCCGCCAATGCCTAGCCAAAGGATGGTGACAATGCCTCGGGTGACGCGGGAAATGGTGCGGACCCGCAACTGCATCCGGCGGTTGCCCTCAACGGAGATTTCATAGTTGCTGGCTAGGGCGGCAGCCAGCCGATTGATCAGCGCAAAGCTGAGCCGCACGGCCACATAAATGCCCAAAACCACCGGTAGCAGCCGCAAAGGAATATTGAGGCTATCCACCACCCGCACCTGAATGATGCGGGTGTAGGGGAAACGCCCCAGCACAAACAAGCTACCCCCGACCCACAGCGCCGTCTGCAAAAGCTGGGCTAGGCGGAGTTGGGCTTCAGTGATGTTCCACTGCTGACGCTCGTCCAGCACATCATGGAAGGAGGGGGTCAAGCCCCGCAGGGACTGCTGAAGCTGCCGTTTCGTGCGTTGCAGATATTTTTCCCAACGGTTGAGGCCCCAGGTGAGGCCCGCGATGCTGATCAACGTGCCCAGGCTCAGCCCCAACTGCCGCAGCAGGTAGGTGGGTTGACGCTCAACCCGACTCTGGCGCAGCCCCAGGCGCACTTGTTCTGTGAGAATGTCGGCGGTGGTGGCCAAATCCACCCCCTTGAGGGTGGCATCAAAGCGCGTAACGTTCATCAACCGCACCATCTGGCGGGGATCAACCCCCAAGTAAATCTCGGGGGTTGTACGTCCCTCGGGATTGGCGCTGTTGGGATTGCCGTCTAGGTTGGGATTTAGGTTAGGGGCAGCGGGGTCTGGGTCGAGTGCGGGGCTTTCCTGACGCACTTCAACGGCGATCGCATCGCCATCGGGGGCATTCACATAGGCATTGCGCACCTTGGCTAGGGTGCGCTCAATGTCCCGCACACGGGGATACAGATCTGAGGCTGGAGCCGCAACGCGAAACAGACAATAGCCATCCAGACGAACACAGGCGGAACCGATGCGATCGCCCTGTTCCCCATCCCCCTGGGCCGGGGTGGGGAGATTGAAATCTAAAAACACATCCCCTAACTGGGCCTGGCCTGGGGAGCCCCAGCCGATGCCAAGGGCGAACAAAAGCCCCAGTAGCCCCACCAGGCCATATTTCAGTCCCTGGGGAATGGGAAAACCAATCATGCGTTGCCCTGCCATGGTTCTTCAGGATACTCCTGGGCGTTGCCTGACAGGCACCTCAGGCTGGGGCAGGGATTTTCCGGGGTGGGGCTGCTAGGGGCTGCCATCCATTAGGGTCAGAACCCTGGTTTCACAAGGGCTCTGACCCTCGCCAATCACAGCGGTGGGCACGGTAAGGCTTACCCAGCAAAGCTTTCCCCCATAACTGATGACGCGCCCTAAGTAAACGCAAGATGCCGTAGGTTGCGGTTGAGGAACGCAACCCAACACCTGCATAGGTTACGCTATCGCTCACCCGTCCTAGCGTTGAATCAGCCCAGCGACTGAGGGGTTTGTCAATTCTAAAGCTGTAGCTTGGGTGAAGCGCTAGCGCGACCCACCAAAGCCTTGCTGCTGTTGACTGGAACGAAGTGAAACCCAATCCAGTGCCTAGAAAGCGTCTAGGTCTAGGGCCTTGGAGCCCCCCTGCTCGATTTGCAGCAAAATCACCCCCAGTTGTCGCCAGACCAGCAGCGCCATCATGGCGGTCAAGACGGCCCCCAAACCGTAGGCGATGTTGGCAGGAAAGCCAAAGAACTGAATGCCCGAAGCCAGAAAAACGCAAATACCCACACAAATGGCGAAATAGGGCAGCTTCAGGGAGAGGCTACGAATGGCCAGTAGGGATTGGCCGTCCCGAGCTTTGGCCCAGAGTTGGGTGGATTGTTGCAGGGTGGCTCCAAAGGCAGCGCCGGAGGCGATCGCCGCCAAAAAACCCGCCACCATGAGGACGTAGGGAGGTTGAGAGTACATCACTGTTTAAAAACGATTGAAGGTGTTGGAAGGGAAGTTTCTAAAGAAATGTGAAGCCGACCCAATTATATTGCCGTTTCGTCCCCCTAGGGGCGGCCAGCCTCTTGGAAGCTGGTCGTGAGGGCTGCCACCGGGGGTACCCAGGCGGCGGCTTGGGCCACGGAGTTGGTCAGCAGGGCCTCCCAAGCGGCCCCAAACACCCGACCAGGGGTAATGTCGTCCTTGACCAAATCCCAAAGCTTCTGGACTTCATCGGTGTGAAGCTGGTTGTCCTCCGTCAGGGCTAGGAGAATTTGCTGGCGCAGATATTGCCCTTCATCAGACATCAGGAAACTTAGGCCCATGCTGGCGGTGGGCAGCAGGTCAAAGCTGTCGTCGCTGCGGGCGATCGCCAGCATATTTTCCAACCGCTGCCATTGCAGCTTGCCATCCTTAAACAGCACCTCCAACAGCCGCCGCCGTAGGGAGGGGGTTTCCCCCATCAGCAGCCGTCGCGCCACGTAGGGGTAGGCAATATCCACAATTTTGAACTCAGGATTGAGGCTGAGGGCCAACCCCTCCTGGGTGACCAGGGAGCGGATGATCAGGGCGAATTTAGCGGGCACCCGGAAGGGGTACTCGTACATCAACTCTGAAAAGCGATCGGTAATGGTCTTGAAGTTAAAGTCACTGACCTTAGCTCCCAACGCTTCCCCCAGTACCGTTTCTAGGGCGGGGATGATGGGGCGAATGTCAGTGTCGGGGGTCAAAAAGCCTAGCTTGATAAAGTCCTGGGCCAACAAACCATAGTCTTGGTTGATCAGATGCACCACAGAATCCACCAGGGTTTCCTTGGTGTCTTGATCCAACTGATCCATCATGCCGAAGTCGATGTAGGCCATGCGACCATCGGGCATGGCAAACAAATTGCCGGGGTGGGGATCGGCGTGAAAAAAGCCGAATTCTAAAAGCTGCCGCAGCCCGGTCGTAACGCCAATTTCAATCAGGCCGTCGGTGCTGAGGTCTGCCTGTCGCACCCGTTCCGTATCCGTCAGCTTGAAGCCATTGATCCATTCCAGGGTGAGTACGTTGGTGCTGCTGTAGCGCCAGTAGATGCAGGGCACCTTGACGGTGGGATCCCCCTGAAAATTGACCGCAAAGGCTTCAGCGTTACGGCCTTCATTGAGATAGTCAATTTCCTCAAATAGCTTGGTGCCGAACTCATCCACGATCAGGGTGAGGTCATGGCCCAGGTTTAAGGGCAAGAAATACCCCAGCCAACTCGCCGCCCAGCGCATCAGGTGCAGGTCACAGGTGAGGGTGGGCAGTAGGTTGGGCCGCTGCACCTTCACCGCCACCTCTTCACCGCTGTAAAGGCGGGCGCGGTACACCTGGCCCAAACTGGCGGCGGCCACAGGCTCAGGGGAAATAAAGCTGTAAATCTCCTCAGGGGTGAGGCCCAGTTCCCGCTCGATGATGTTCCAGGCTACCGAGGAGGGGAAGGGGGGCAGTTGATCCTGAAGCTTGATCAACTCCTCCAAAAAATCAGGCCGAATCAGGTCAGGTCGGGTGGAGAGGGCCTGCCCCACTTTGATGAAGGTGGGACCGAGGCGGGTGAGCAGGGTCCGCAGTTGGGCGGCCCGTTTTTCTCGATAACGGTCCTCTTGGCCAAACCAGCGATCGCGCTGGAGGGCAAACAGAAAGCTGCCCAGCATCACCAGCACCTGTAGGGATCGCATCAATACCCGCCAAGGGCGGCGGCGATAGTAACGGGCGATCGCCTGGGGGTCGTAACGCCTCATGGCAGGGATTTGGGACTGGACCACGGGGGTTGGCCTCCTCATGCAGTGAACACACCGATCGACTCGTACTGGAGGATGCTGCCTTAACGGTCCCCACCCTTGGGGCTGAAAGGCCTTGAATTAGCAGCCTTTTATTAGCCTCCAGGAGAAAAATACGCTTCCCCTCGATCTTAACAAGAGTATAGAAAACTACAGATGCACCCACTCCCATATGAAGTGTTGTTGCGGAAAATCAGTATTTTTGCTCATTGATTTTCCTCAATGGATGGGCAGTGTTTAGCCGTGATTGACGGTCCAGCCCATGCGGCCCCATTCCAGTTGCTGATCTACTCCAGCGGCTAACCTATTCAGCCATGGAGCCTGCTGTGGACATGATTGGCAATTTGACCCGTTCTCCCCACCCATTCACCCAAACCCTCCGGGCAAACGCCGTCCCCCCTCGCCTCTCAGGCCCCCAACCCAAGCCCTCCGGGCAGGCGATGCCTTTCTTGAATGCCGTAAAGCTATACACACCCTCACACCCTCACACCCCCTGCAACTCCGTTAAGAATGCCTGCATCGCATTCTCGGAAACGGAGAGGGGTCTGATGATGTAGGCGA
>JAQCHG010000144.1 GCA_027619675.1 Cyanobacteriota bacterium | reverse complement strand
TGTCCTACTGCCAGACTGAGGGAACGGCAAACCCAGGCGGGAGGATCGGTCCGGAAATGGCGAGGTTCGGACCCACTGACCCACTAGGGCTGGGCCGCATCCGCTGGCGGATCGAGGGCCAGGAGGGTCATCAAACGGCTGACATTGACCCGGTGGGTCAACAGTTCCCGCACTAGGGGCACCTTGTCAGGGTTATTGAGGGGGACATGGCCAAAGAGGGCATCAATGCGCTCCACCGTGGTTAAGGTGTCGGTGGCCACCGAGAGTACCGGAACTTCTTTGTCCTTGGCCAGGGCGATCACGTCCTTGGCGGGCTCAATTTGCCCCGTTAGGACGAGACAGTGGGTTGAGGTTTCCAAGGCGGCAATTTGTAAATCCCGGCGATCGCCCCCTGTCACCACCGCTTGGTGTTGCCCTTGGCTAAAGAACCGCAGCGCGGCGTTCACATTCATCGCCCCAATTTTGAGGCTTTCCACCATCAAATCCAGGTGATCTGCGCCGCACAACACCTCTGCATCCAGGGCTTTCACGACTTCCCCGACCCGGACCCCCCGCAGAAAAGGCATCTTGGGCAGGGTGGCCACCACGGGAATGCCCCGCTGCTCTAAATAGGGCACCACTTTTTCGGTCACCCAGGCCTCGTCTGCCGCCTCGACACCGTTGATGACCACGCCAATTAAGGCTTTGCCCAAGCGACGCTGGGCGGCAATCACACTATCAACCATGCGCCGATGGCTAAATTGCAGCACCAAAATCACAGAGGCTTCTAGGGCAACGGCCATGTCGGGTAGGGACAGTGTCACCAGGGAGCCTTCGTCCAAGTTTGCGGGGCCTTCCAACAACACCACGTCCCCCGTGTCGTTATCCCAGTAGCGCTGTAGCGCCCCCTGGAAATCGGGTGGGCTCTCGGCTTGGATCTGCTCCGCCAGGGTTTGATCCCCGAGGGAGAGAAGGGTGGGGCGTCGCTGGGCCGCCGACAGCCCCAGCACCTGGGGAATAAAGTCGAGGTCAGTGTCGCCAGGTTGGGTGGGTCGACCGTTATCTGCACTAGAAGCCAAGGGTTTGCCGTAGGTCACCTCCAGCCCTTGGGCCTGGAGCTGAAAGGCGATCGCCAGCAAGACCGCTGACTTCCCACTACAGGCTTCCGTAGAACCGATAAGCAAATGCTTGGCTGATTTGGGCACGCCTTCTGCTCCTCACCGACGCTTGCAAGACATCAAAACACCCCTCCCATTTTGCCACCCTAGGTCGGGGCCTCCTCCTAAGGGCCAGGGCCTAGCGGTGCCCTCAGGGGGCGATCTCGTTGGCCTCGCGTCTTTAGCGTAAAGCGTCTAGGCTCCACAAAGGGGAACACTGCCCCCAGATGGGTTGGACAATCAATGACAAAATCTTGGTTGGGTCAGCAGGGCCACGCCCGTTCCAACCCATCAACTAGGGGCTGTAGCCGCCTGGTCACCCAGCGCCTGGTTTTGATTGTCCACTGCGCTCTAGTCATCTAGGCGTAGGAGCTTGCGATAGAACCCTTTCGAAAAATCCGCTGCCCGTTTTTGGCGCAACGCCACCACCACATCAAATAAGTAGTCAACAAACTCAAACGTTGCCATCGTAATCTCGTAGCTGAGATCGGCATCGTTGTCGAATTGAAGACGACAACGGGTCAAGTCCGCCGGCAGGGAAGAAATATTCCAAGTGGCCAGGAACGGGATGCTTTCCCCCCCCTCAATTACCCGCTCCCCTTCTAGATTGCCCTGCTTATATAAGCCGATGGCATAGGGCAGGGCATTTCGCTTAGTGCCCTGGTAGTAGGGCATGTACACGCCGATATCCTGCTTCCCCGCAGGCTTGATGTCTTCAAAGGTCATTGTCATCGTGTCCACCGGGCCTGTCACTATTAGCAGCGGGAACGGTTGCCCCCGAGGGGCTAACCCACTCAAGTACCTGTCATTCTGTGTTCTGACCGTTGGCTGAAGGCGAGAACAACGCCTTCAGTGATACCACAACCTCAGGAGGTCGCGTTTCCTCCGATCACAAAGCCGTAATCGTTAGGATGGTTGAGGGCGGTCCTAGATTTGTCAGTTGATTCCAGTCCATGCAAGGAACAGGCCTGACATCTCGCGACTTTAATTTCGCGATTTATCTAGCGGGCTGGTCCCGCCCCTGCGGCTGCCATCTCTCTATGGAGAATGCCCCCATAGGCCCAGGCCCCTGAGGGAAAGGCATAGTTTGTGGCTTACCCCAAAGCATACCCAGTCCCTAGGGGGAACCATGGGGGCGGCCAAGGTTTGTGATCTCTGCTTGAGGGGAAAGGGGGCCAAGGCGGGCGATCGCCGCATGCCTTCCCCCTAACGGCTGGGACATCTCTCCATCCCAAGCCCGCACCCAAGCCCGTCCCCGGCATCAGAAAACCGCAAATGGGTCCATAGCCAGGAATAATGAAGATATTTAACGGGACTGTCCACAGGTCCGGGGAGCCTGCCGCCATCCCCCATGGAGGTACGGCTAGCCTGGGGCGCGTCATCGATGCAGGGTGAAAGCCTGGCTGGGAAACCATTGCCGCCCCCGCTCCTGTAATATGGCTAGGGGCTGTAACCGTTGCACAACAAGGGTTCTGGCGGTCATTGATGACAGCCTCTAGTCTTTACCATCGACCCTTGGCCCCTGGGTCGGTGACGGGTTGCCAGGACGGCAGTCATCTGTGATCCGCTATTGCCGCAGCAATGCGCAAGGGAGTGTAACCATGCTTGAGGGTGCAAAGCCCGCGATCGAGCCCCCCATTCTGTTCCATCCCGAGCAGTTTCCAGGGTTTCAGGGACGACGGTTGAAGGCGGCAGTCGTGTTGGCCAGCCTGTGGTTAAGCACCCTGGGGTTACACCTGTGGGTGTGGGGCCATTGGTTTATCTATGGTTGCACCGTCTGTATTGGCCTGCATTTAGCCCGGTTAATCTTTGTCACCCCCGTCGCTGCCCCAGCGGCCCTGCCCACAGCCCGTGATTTACCCCCAGGGATCGGCGATCGCCCCTCCCGAGAGGGCTGGCCCCATGTCTCCATTTTGGTGGCGGCCAAGAATGAACGGGCCGTGATTGAGCGTTTGGTCGCCTCCTTGACCCAACTGGACTACCCAAGCCAGTCCTTTGACCTGTGGATGATTGACGACCACAGCACCGATGGCACGGCAGAACTCTTAGATCGGGCAGCGGCCCGCTATCCCAATGTCCATGTGGTGCACCGCAGCGACCAGGCAACCGGGGGTAAATCAGGGGCCTTAAACGAAGTTTGGCCCCGCACCCAGGGCAGTGTACTCGTGGTCTTTGACGCCGATGCCCAGGTGCCGCCAGACCTGTTGCGGCGGGTGGTGCCTTGGTTCCATCAGGCCCAGGTGGGGGCCGTCCAGGTCCGCAAGGCGATCGCCAATGCGGACCTCAACTTCTGGACCCGAGGGCAAATGGCCGAAATGGCCTTCGACGCCTACTGCCAGCAGCAGCGGGTGTTCGGTGCAGGCATTGGCGAACTGCGGGGCAACGGTCAATTTGTGCGCCGCGAGGCCCTCCTCGCCTGTGGGGGTTGGAATGAAGCCACCATTACCGACGATTTAGACCTTACCTTCCGCCTCCATTTAACGGGCTGGTCCATTCCCGTTGTCGTCTTCCCCGCCGTCCAAGAGGAGGGGGTCACCCAGTTCAAATCCCTCTGGCACCAGCGCAACCGCTGGGCCGAAGGGGGCTATCAGCGCTATCTCGACTACTGGCGACTCTTTACCCCCAATCGCCTGGGCATCGTCAAGACCCTGGATCTGGGCTTTTTCTGGCTGATTCAATACGCCCTCCCCACCATGGCGGTCCCCGATTTGGCCCTGGCCTTGGTGCGGAGCCGTCCCCCCGTGTGGACCCCCCTCTCCAGCCTTGTCACCGTGTTTTTGATGATTGGCATGGTCAACGGTCTGCGCGCCACCCAAAAGGAATCTTGGCCCCTGACGATTCTGAATACCCTGCGGGGGGTGGTCTACATGGTCCATTGGATTGTGGTCATGGCCACGGTCACCCTGCGGATGGCGATACGTCCCAAGCGGCTGCGGTGGATAAAAACGGATCACCAGGGTTTAGAAACGGAGCCGGGTTGGCTGGATTTGGAATCTGTGCCGGAATAGTGATTGCGTGACTTCCGATGCTCACCCTTTGGCGGTATAATTCAAGTTTTGGAACGCTTTTGACGGAGAAGACACTATGGCGCGTTATCGAGGCCCCCGCCTCAGGGTTGTACGCCGTTTGGGTGAACTACCCGGCCTGACTCGTAAATCCCCTCGTAAGAATTATCCCCCTGGTCAACATGGCCAAGGCCGCAAGAAGAAAACCGAGTACGCAATTCGTCTAGAAGAAAAGCAGAAGCTGCGGTTTAACTACGGCCTCACTGAGAAGCAATTGCTGCGCTATGTGAAAAAAGCCCGTCGGGCCGGTGGTTCCACCGGGTTGGTGCTGCTGCAACTGCTGGAAATGCGGTTGGATAACACCATCTTCCGGCTTGGGTTTGGTCCCACCATTCCCTCGGCTCGGCAGGTGGTCAACCATGGTCACATCACGGTGAACGGTCGGGTTGTAAGCATTCCTAGCTACCAGTGCCGCCCCGGTGATGTCATTGCTGTGCGCGATCGCGATGCCTCCAAGAAACTGGTGGAAGCCCACCTTGAGTTCCCTGGCCTGGCCAACGTGCCCAGCCACCTGGAACTGGACAAAAACAAGATGGAAGCCAAGGTCAACAGCATCATCGAACGGGAATGGGTAGCCCTCAACATCAATGAGCTGCTGGTGGTTGAGTACTACTCCCGTAAGGCTTAAGCCCATCTTAGGATTGATTCCGGCGTACGGTCACGTACCCTTACCGCGCTAAGTCATTAGTCTTTGCAAGTTTGCAAAAGAAAGCCCCCAGAGTCCGTCAGCTCTGGGGGCTTTTTGTCCTTTTAACCCTCCCATGGCATGCCATCCGTGCCAGGTGTCTGCTTTCCTGAAGAGGCACCGTAAGCGTGCCTGCTTCTGTAACTGCTAAGTCTTGCGTCACAAAGGTTCTTAGAGACGCGAAATATCGGTAGATAACCGGATTGGATATGACAAGCATTGCCGTCAGGCGGTGCGTTCCTGTTTCTGGGGCTATCCTTTTTCCCAAGAGAGGGAACAGAACCCTTGCTAGACAAGTCTTTTGTGGGGTTCCGCCCCATGGATCGGTGACTGGGGCAGGGCGCAGTCGGGGAAGAGGGTTAACGGGGCGTGACTTTTGCTACGGAGTGCTAGAGACCGCAACCGTTGTGTCACCAGGGTGCTGACAGTTATCAATAAGAGCTATTAGCATATTTTCTGGATTCTTCCCTTGCGTTTACCTTGCTCCCAGGGCAGGGCAACCTAGAGAGTCCTTTAGTCAACTGATCTCAGCCAACATAGCCATCCTAGGCAGAACGCTTGCTCCGCGAAGTGGTTTGCTTAGGGTCGCTGCCCTTCCTGAGCTAGCCCCTTCCGCCGGGAAAAGGCTTAGTAAAAGCCTAGTTGGTCCAATCGAAACCCAGGCCAGAGCGTTCTCTAGCCCCCTTAAGGGGGCAATACCAACAACAGCATTCAGGGATAAATCGCTCAGAGGACGGTTATCTTCCAGCCAGCCTAAATTTATGAACCTTCCAGCCAGTACTAATGACCATTCACTGCCCAAAATTGCTGACTATACCCTGCTTGAGCAATTT
>JAQCHG010000143.1 GCA_027619675.1 Cyanobacteriota bacterium | reverse complement strand
CCATAACCGAGCGGGTTTCTTGGGCGCGGACCAACTGGTCGTCAATGGTGCGGCAATTGTCTAAGGCGGCCTGAATCGCCTCTTCGGTGATCTCGTGGAACACCATGCGCTTGATCGGCACCTTGGGCTTCAAGACCTGGAGTAGGTGCCAGCTAATACTTTCCCCTTCGCGGTCTTCGTCCGTGGCCAGGACCAGTTCGTCGGCGTTCTTGAGGGCGTCCTTGAGGGCCTTGACCACCTTCTTTTTGTCGCTGGGCACCACATAGAGGGGTTCAAAGTCCGCCTCAGGGTTCACCCCCAACTGCGACCATTTCTCCCCCTTCACCGAGGCCGGGATTTCGCTGGCCGATCGCGGCAGATCCCGGACATGGCCCATGGATGCCTCTACCCGATACCCCGCAGGTAGATAGTTGCGGATGGTTTTAGCTTTGGTCGGGGACTCAACGATAACCAGAGTGGACATAGAACTCGTGCGGGTTTCCTGAACGTGCGTGGCCTGAAATCAGGGTGGAAAGGGGAAGTCAGGGGAAGGCGGGAGGGCTAATCGCAGCTTGCCCGCTCCCGTTGACGGAATCTCTTGCCGGAAGGATTTTGCGAAGACGGTTGGGGATCGGCTGAGCAATTGAACCACAGGGGGTGCCTTCTGGGATATCACATCCCATGGCCGGGGCGGGCAAATGTTAACGACCTTCTGACTAGGGTTATAGCTTCCATAACACATCTGTAATCTAACCTAGCGTCTGGAAGCTGGGGCTGTCAGGGGGCGATCGCGGCCCCTCAAGCCTTGATAGACAAGGATTTTGCCCGTTCTCTGGCAATTCTGGCTGGGTTTTAAGCAAGCCGTCAGAAACGGGGAAGAAACGGTAATATGCCTCATGAAGCCCATATTTCTTAATTGCGTGACGGTGAATGGCTGGATAGCTGCTGCACCGTTTCTGGGTTAAGCGCAATGGTTGTTGGGAGACGCAGAACCGATGGACGTTTCAAATCTGGCCGCTCAGTTGAATGCAGGGGCAATTTTGCCCGAGGGCATCGTGATTATGACCTTGCTAACGGTGCTGTTGGGGGATCTGATTGGAGGCCGAGCCTCCACTCGATGGACACCCTACGCCGCCATGGTGGGCCTAGCGGGGGCTGTTGTGGCCCTGGTAGCCCAGTGGGATGCTGCTGATCCCATCGCCTTTCTGGGGGCCTTCAATGGCGATGCCCTCAGCATCATTTTCCGAGGCATTGTGGTGCTCTCGGCTATCATCACCATCCCCATGTCCGTGCGCTATGTGGAGCAGTCGGGCACGTCCTTGGCGGAATTCATGGTTATCCTCATGACCGCTACCCTCGGGGGTATGTTTTTGGCGGGCTCCGACGAGTTGGTGATGATTTTTGTATCCCTGGAGACGCTGAGTATTTCTTCCTATCTACTCACGGGCTACATGAAGCGGGATCCCCGCTCCAATGAGGCCGCCCTCAAGTATTTGCTGATTGGGGCCGCGAGTTCTGCCATCTTCCTCTACGGGGTGTCTCTGCTCTACGGCTTGTCGGGTGGGGAAACCCGGCTGGGGGCGATCGCCGCTAGCCTTGCCAGCGACGGCAGCAACGCCCCCATCGGTTTGGTGGTGGCCCTGGTGTTTGTGATCGCGGGCATCGCCTTCAAAATTGCCGCTGTGCCCTTCCACCAATGGACACCGGACGTATACGAGGGCTCGCCTACCCCGGTGGTTGCCTTCCTCTCCGTGGGGTCCAAAGCCGCAGGCTTTGCCCTCGCCATTCGCCTGCTCGTCACCGTCTTCCCGCTGGTCTCTGAGCAGTGGCACTTTGTGTTCACCGCCTTGGCCATCCTCAGCATGGTGCTGGGCAACGTGGTGGCCCTCGCCCAAACCAGCATGAAGCGGATGCTGGCCTATTCCTCCATTGCCCAGGCGGGCTTTGTGATGATTGGTCTGATCATCGGCACCGAAGCGGGCTACGCCAGCATGGTGTTCTATCTGCTGGTTTACCTGTTCATGAACCTGGGGGGGTTCACCTGTGTCATTCTGTTTACCCTGCGGACGGGCACCGACCAAATCAGCGAATACAGCGGTCTGTACCAAAAGGATCCCCTGCTCACCCTGGGGTTGACCATCTGTCTGCTGTCCCTGGGGGGCATTCCTCCCCTGGCGGGTTTCTTTGGTAAGCTCTACATCTTTTGGGCTGGTTGGCAGGCGGGGGCCTATGGCCTGGTGCTGGTGGGTCTGGTCACCAGCGTGATCTCCATCTACTACTACATCCGCGTGATCAAGATGATGGTGGTGAAGGAGCCCCAGGAAATGTCGGAGTCGGTGAAGAACTATCCCGCCATGCAGTGGAATCTGCCGGGGATGCGACCCTTGCAGGTGAGCTTGATTGTGGCGGTGGTGGCCACGTCCTTGGCGGGGATTTTGTCGAACCCGCTGTTCACCCTAGCCAACAGTTCCATCACCCGTACCCCTTTGCTGAAGGCATCTATTGACGCGGCGGTGGCCACCGTTGCCCAGCCTCAAGCGACGGATGTGGCGGTGCTGTTCACTGACCAGCCCTAGGTTGCGGGGGGTGGGGGCTTGTCGTCATGCACGGCGGTCCCCAAAACCTGACGGTTACTTGAGTTGATTTGAAACGTTTTCACTGAGCCCCCAACCTCGGCTGCCATTGCCGAGATTGGGGGCTTTGGGCTGAGTTGGGGCGATCGCCCAGCTACCGCCCCCAGCCCTTCTTATCCACGATTGCCAGTTCATCCACAGTGCCGTGGCGAATCAGGTAAGGGGGGGAACGACAAGGGGAGACGGTGGCAGCAGATTGACGGTGGGTGGTTACAGAATCAAAAAGCGGGCGATCGCGACCCCATGGGCCAACCTGCCCCGATTTTAGCCGGCCCCATCCTCAAGGTAGCCCTGGGGCAGATACGCGCCATGTCAGCCCAGCCAGCCAGCGCCCAAAGACTGTCAGGTTGGTCAGAACTGGGCAAGTGGCGGTACTGCGCCCCCAGCCGTCGAGATGGCTGAGCACCAGTAATTGTGAAGCTGTGCAATCGACGATGGCTGGCAGTCTGGCCGGGTGCAGCATCCTGCACCCGCTCTGACAAGCTGGCTAGGGTTGCTGGCTGGCATAGTTGGCCAGATCCGCTGGGGCGATCGCCCCCTTTTCCGTGACGATCGCCGTAATCAACTTAGCCGGGGTGATATCCGCGAGGGGATGGAAGGCCCCTACCCCCGGCGGGCACATTTGGGTGCCGCCAATCTGGTATACATCCGCCACATTCCCCTGGGCGATCGCCACCCCTTGGGCATTGGGCAAGGAAAAGTCCACCGTCGCCAAGGATGCCGCCACCAAAAACGGCACCCCTTGGGCCTTAGCCGCCAGCGCCAGGGGATAGGTGCCGATTTTATTCACCGTGTCGCCATTGGCCGCAATGCGATCGGCCCCCACCAATACCCCATGGATCCAACCCTGCTGCATACAGTAGGCCGCCATGCTGTCGGTCACCACCGTCACCGGAATGCCCTCCTGCACACATTCCCAGGCCGTCAAGCGCGAGCCCTGCAACCAGGGGCGGGTTTCCCCCGCAATCACCTGCTCTAACCGCCCCGCCTGCCAAGCGGTGCGAATTACCCCCAGGGAGGTGCCATACCCCGAGGTGGCCAAGGCCCCGTGGTTGCAGTGGGTGTAGAGGGTGAGTTTTTCCGGCGTGTCTGGTAACGCGGCGAGGCCATAACGGCCAATGGCGCGGCAAATATCCCAATCTTGGCGCTGAATCTCCTGGGCGGTGGCCAACAGTTTGGTCTGCAACTCTGCCACGGTGCCCCCGCTGTCCTGGGCCACCTTCACCATGGAGTCTAGGCACCACAGCAGATTGGCCTTATCGGGTCGTGAGCCCTTCAGTTGTTCCGCGATCGCCTCCAGACGTTCCAAAAAGGCTGCGCGATCGTCGGTTTGAATATCCCGCGCCCCCAGATACAACCCATAGGCAGCGGCCATGCCCAGGGCGGGGCCACCCCGCACCAACCGACTATTAATCGCTGTCAACATGTCTTCACAGCGACTAATGGCCACCATGGTGTAGTCCTGGGGCAGTTTGGTCTGGTCAATGATCAAAACATGGTCCTGCTGCCACAGGACGGGGTACACATGGGTTTCAGCCGTTTCGGTGGTGACCATAGGAGCAAGGTGAAGGGCAGGGTGCTGTACAAAATCTTCCCCATCTTATAGTGGGGCTCGACAGGCCCACCCCGGAGGTTGTCTGCCCCGCGATCGCCCCAGCCCAAGTGCTTCGCTAGAAGTCCCCGTCTCCCCCACTCCCCCACTCCAGCACAAGGATGGCAAAGTTACGCCCCCATGCCCTAGCCATCAGGGGCGGCCCATAGGCAAACCCTGATGTCCCAAGACACCAGGGTTTAGGGGTTGGGGCGGATATCCATGACCGCCCACATCCTTGGGGCGGAACGGCGATCGCCCCTAAGGAGCAAGCACGGCCATGGGCCACCCCATGGGGCGTTTACCCTGCATGGATGCGTTGATGACGCGCCCTCAGGAAAACCCGTTAGGACAGGGTTAAGGAGGGGGTTTCCACGCCGTACTTGGCCAAAATGGTCTCCGCCATTTGGGATGGGGTCAGCCCCAACTCAATTTTGGACTGGTCGGGGGTGGCGTGATCCACCAGCACATCCGGCACCCCCAGACGCAGCACCGAGGCGGGCACTTGGGCATCCAGTAGCGCTTCTGCCACACCGGAACCAAAGCCCCCCATGATGCAACCCTCCTCCATGGTCACCACCTTGCCCAGGGTTTTGGCGAGGGGCAAGATCAGTTCCTCATCAATGGGTTTGGCAAAGCGGGCGTTGATCACAGTGGCTTCTAGGCCATGCTCGCTGAGAATTTCAGCCGTTTGCAAGGCGGGATACACCATGGAACCGTAGCCCAAAATCAGTAGGTCATCCCCTTGGCGCAGCACCTCGGCTTTACCGATGGGCAGGGGTTCCCACCCTTCTTCCATCAGGGGTGCCCCGACGCCACTGCCTCGGGGGTAACGCATGGCGATGGGGCCAGCGATGTACTGAATGCCGGTGACCAGCATCCGTTGGAGTTCGGCCTCGTCCTTGGGAGCCATCATCACCAGGTTGGGGATGCAGCGCAGATAGGCAATGTCGTACATCCCCTGGTGGGTGGGGCCATCGGCCCCAACAATACCCGCCCGATCCAGGCAGAAAAAGACGGGCAGTTTTTGGATGCACACGTCGTGGATAATTTGGTCAAAAGCCCGTTGCAGGAAGGTGGAGTAGATGGTGGTGACGGGGCGAATGCCTTCCGCCGCTAGCCCTGCCGCTAGGGTGACGGCGTGTTGCTCAGCGATACCCACATCGATGTACTGCTGGGGGAGTTTCTTGGCCAGAATATCTAACCCTGTGCCCGTGGCCATGGCGGCGGTGATGCCCACCACCTTGGGGTTGTCTTCGGCCAGTTTGGTCAGGGTGGTGCCAAAGACCTTGGAGTAGGAGGGGGGCTTGGGCTTGTTGGAGGGTTTTGCCTTCCCGGTGGTGAGGTCAAAGGGAGATTGGGCGTGGTAGCCCACTTGATCCGCTTCGGCGATCGCGTAGCCCTTACCTTTGGTCGTCGCCACATGCACCAGCACCGGACCAGGGATTTTGTGGGCTTCCTTAAAGGTGGCGATCAGTTCCTCTAGATTGTGGCCGTCCACAGGCCCCATGTAGGTGAAAC
>JAQCHG010000142.1 GCA_027619675.1 Cyanobacteriota bacterium | reverse complement strand
GGGGGGCGGGGCCTTTGCCTTGCAGCCCTACTACCGAGAAAGCCGCCGTCTAGTGGGGCTGACGACAGTGACGGAAACCGACAGCCTGCCCCGGCTGGGGGGGCAGGTGGCCCCGTTACCTGTAGATGCCCAGGGCAAAGCCACGGCGATCGCCTGCGGCAACTATCCCAACGACCACCACTACCCCGGTTTTGATCTGCCTTTGGCCCCCAAGGCCCGCCGCTGGGGGGGCCGCTGGACGGGCACCCCCTTCACCATCCCCTATGGGGCGCTGGTGCCCGCCACCGTAGACGGGTTGATAGCCTGCGACAAAAACATGGCCATTTCCCACCTGGCCAATGGGGCCACCCGGCTGCAACCCGTGGTGCTGGCGGTGGGGCAGGCGGCGGGCATGGCGGCGGCCCTGTGTATAGAACACAACTGCCATCCCCGGCAGCTAGCGGCGGGGGCGGTGCAGCAGGCCCTATTGCATGACCCCATCGCTGCCGCCGCCGTTATTCCCTGCTATGACCTGCCCCCCCATCATCCCGATTGGGTTGCCGTGCAGCAGCGCTATTGCGATCGCCCCGACACCTACCCCGTCGATGGCATCAGCGGGGTGACCCCGATCCCGGCGTCCCCCGCTCCCCCAGCCCAGACGGTCAGCGGCCTAGTGCAGCGGGGACCCCAGGGAGATGATTGGCAGTTGGTAACGACAGCGTTGGGTCCAACCCCCTGGCCTTTAGTCACCCTTTGCCCCGCCGTCCAGCAGCAGTTTCAAACCTGGCAACCAGGCCAGCAGGTGACGGTGCAGGCGATCGCCAATCCCCACGGTCCCTGGCTGCGAGTCCTGGCCACGATGTAGCCAAGGGCCGGGGAATTCGGCATTTTTACGGACACGAATCATCCTGACCCCACCCCTACCCCCTGTAACAGGAGATAGAAGCTCACAGAGGGGTTTACCATCAATGCTCTGCAAACGTACTTGGACTAAAGGGCTGGTTGTCGCAATGACGTTGGGGTGCTTGGGCACGGCGATCGTGCCGTCTGTCTTCACCGCCCTCACGAATGCCGTTGCGGAGCAGGCCCAGCACCGGGGGAGTGGTCGCTTGACCGCCAGTGGTGCCGAATCTCCCGCAAACCCCGTGGCTCACCGGGGCAGTGGTCGGGTGGATGATAACGATCTGGAAACCCAAGGCTGGGTTGCTTGGCGGGGCAGTGGACGCGTCTCTGACGATGCCCCCAACCCCGCCCAAGCCTAGTCCCACCCTGGCTACGCAGACTGGTTACGCAGACTGAACTATCACAACCGACAGGAACCGATGGGCCTCGGGATTCACGGCATCCCGATCGCCCCTGACAACAGTCAACGTTTACGAAATCCATTGCCCTTCCCTGTATTGAAAGACACAGGGTGTCCCTTGGGGGATCTAGGGCCACAAAATCCGGTTGATATCGTCAAAACTCCGGTTAAGCGGTAGCATCAAAGGCGATTCCGTCGCCAGGCTACCTGAACATTTTCCTAACGCTTGCGCCCTTACGCTTAGATCAACTGCGTGAAATCGACAGTTGAGATGTTTACCTGATTGGGACAACCCTGTCGCCCATCAGCAATGACATCTAAATCCCAGGGCAGTGTGAAAACGACGGTACCTTTGTTTACGACAGCTATGTTAAGAGCGTCTTCTTCCGTCACAACTGATATGGATTTAGTTCGCCAGCTTAGTCCCAGCGCCATGGACCAGATCATGTTGTATCTGGCCTTCAGCGCGATGCGAACCGGTGGTCATCGCCATGGGGCGTTTTTAGATGCGGCGGCGACAGCGGCGAAGTGCGCCATTTACCTCACCTATTTAGAGCAGGACGAGAACCTGCGGATGACCGGACATTTACACCACATTGAGCCCAAGCGGGTGAAGGCCATTGTGGAGGAAGTGCGGCAGGCCCTAACGGAGGGTCGGCTACTGAAAATGTTGGGGGCACAGGAACCCCGCTATCTGATTCAACTGCCCTATGTATGGATGGAACGCCATCCCTGGATTCCTGGGCGATCGCGGGTACCGGGCAACAGCCTCACCCTAGAGGAAAAGCGGCAGATTGAGGCCAAGCTGCCCAATGACCTGCCCGAAGCTTCCCTGATCAACTCTTTTCAGTTCATGGAGCTGATTGAGTTTCTCCATGAGCGCTCCCAAGAGGACTTCACACCCGAGCGGCAAATGCCCCTCAGTGAAGCCCTGGCGGAACACATTCGCCGCCGCCTAATCTATTCCGGCACCGTGAGCCGGGTAGATAGCCCCTGGGGGATGCCCTTTTATGCCCTGATGCGCACCTCCTATTCCCCGGCGGATGAAGAGGAACGCACCTACATCATGGTGGAAGACACCGCCCGCTATTTCCGCCTGATGCGGGAATGGGCGGAACGCCAGGGGCGCACCATCCGCATTTTGGAAGAATTGGACATCCCCGCCGATCGCGTGGAGGCGGCGATCGCAGAACTCGACCACACCCTGCGGGCTTGGGCCGATAAGTACCACGAACCCGACGGCATTCCCATGGTGTTGCAGATGGTGTTGGGGCAGCAGCAATCAGAAGACGTTTAACGTCATCCGCGATCGCTTGCCCTAGCACTGCGCGGCGCAGCGTAGCCCACCGTTGCCTGAGGCGAGGGAGCGCGGGCAAGGGGCTTAAGGGAATTTTTCGGAAGGCATCGTACCGTCGGTTGGCGTCGAGGGACGAGACCCAACAGTCTGAGCAGGTCATTGCTTGCTCAGCGATCGCCTAAGCGTCTGGAGCTTCCCAGTTTGGAACCGTCTTGGCCAGGGTGGTGACGGCGCATATTCAGCGGTTGCATACCCCCTCTCAATGCCCCAGCGTTAGGTGCCCAGACCCAAGGAACGGCAGGGCCAAGGGCGGGAAATCCCTACGCTGACGGGACAGCGACGGGGCGATCGCTTCTGTTGTAGGGTATCTAGACGGGCCAATCCACAGGACTGGCTCCCCATAAAACGCCCCTTTTTAAATCCGCCTCAATGAAAGAGCTGCTTTACCTGGAGGTACCCACGCCAGACATTGGCGCGGTGCGAAGCTGGCTACAGACAGAATTTATCCCATCCTGGGGCCACCGCAGCCCCACCCCCGACGGTATTCGCTTGACCGCCGGGGCCTCTGGCCAGGTGGAGGATGCCCTCTCCTCAGCCCTGTCCATCTTTACCTGGACCCTGCAACGCACCACCTACCTGAAGGTGTTTCGCTGGGGCAGCACTACCCTGCCTCGGGAAGGGGAGATCCTGAAGCAATTGCAGCGGCAGCTTCAGGCGACGTTTCCACCCCAGTATCCTGAGTTACCTGCCTTTGACCCCAGCCAACAGACCATTTTTGAGGCGTTGCGATCGGCCTTTCCCAAAACCACCACCTACTTCCAGCGCATGCCCAATGGGGAAGCGGACTTGGAGCGGGTCTACTGGTGGGAAACCCGCTGGCGGCAGAGCGTCAGGTCGCCCCAAGCACCCCGTCAGGTGATCTTTCGCGCGGGGGAGCGATCGCAACCCCAGCCCTGGGATGAGACGGCGCTAGCGGCCCAGGAACCCTTTGATCTGATCTATGTCGGCGGTGCCCTGGGGGTGATCCACGCCGCCGTCATGGCCCAGTTGGGCTATCGGGTGCTGCTGATCGAGCGGTTACCCTTTGGCCGTATGCACCGGGAATGGAACATTTCGCGGGCGGAGTTCCAGAGCTTAATCGATCTGGGGCTGTTCACCGCTGAGGAATTTGAAACCCTGATCGCCTGTGAATATGCCGACGGGTTCAACAAATTCTTTGATGCCAATAATCCAGCGGTGGCCAAGGCCCCGGTGTTGCACACCCCCACAGTGCTCAACATTGCGCTGGATTCAGAGGCGCTGCTGCGCAGTTGCGGCAAGAAGCTCCAGGCCGCCGGGGGCGTGATTTGGGACGAGACGGAATTTGACTGGGCCGAGGTGGACGACGACCAGGTGACGGTGGTGGCCCACCACCGCAAAACCGAAGCCGCCGCCATTGCGCGGGGTCGCCTCTTGGTGGATGCCATGGGTACCGCCTCCCCCATTGCCTGGCAGTTGAATGGGGGCCGCGCCTTCGATAGTGTCTGCCCCACGGTGGGGGCTTGTGTCTCTGGGGGGTTTGATCCGGGGGTGTGGGACAGCACCTATGGAGATGTGCTGTTCAGCCATGGGGATATTTCGCGGGGGCGGCAGTTGATTTGGGAACTGTTCCCCGGTAAGGACAATGAACTCACCATTTATCTGTTCCACTATCACCAGGTCCACCCCGACAATCCCGGCTCCCTCCTCACCATGTATGAGGACTTTTTCCACATCCTGCCGGAGTACCGCCGCTGCAACCTAGATAAGCTCACCTGGCGCAAACCCACCTTTGGCTACATTCCTGGCCATTTCAGCAGCAATCGCAGCGATCGCACCGTCGCCTTTGACCGTCTAGCGGCGATCGGCGATGCCGCCTCGTTGCAGTCCCCCTTGGTGTTTACCGGGTTTGGCTCCCTGGTGCGCAACCTGCCCCGGCTGACGGCTTTGTTGGATATGGCCCTGCGCCATGACCTGCTCAAGGCCAAGCATTTGAACCAGATCCGCGCCTTTCAGAGCAATATTGCCGTCACCTGGCTGTTTTCCAAGGGCATGATGGTGCCCACGGGTACCACCCTGCCGCCGGAGCGGGTGAATGCCATGCTCAACACCTTCTTTGGCATCCTGGGGCAGCAGCCCCCTGAGGTGGCGGAACGGTTCATCAAAGACCGTGCCAGTTGGGGCGAATTCAACGCCATGGCCCTTTCCGCCGCTGCCCAAAACCCGTCCCTGCTCCAGTGGATTTGGGAAATGGCGGGCACCGCAGACATGGTGCGTTGGGTGGGTAGCTACCTTAACTACACTCTGCAAACCTTCCTCAGTTGGCTGCTGGCATGGTTGCCCCTGTGGGTGTCGGGCAATCGGGGCTGGCTAGAGCGGGTGAGTCCGGAGCTGTGTTTTTCCCTCTTGGCCCTGGGTAGCCACCTCACCTACGGCATGGGTCGCCCCCCCGCCCAGCAGGGCATCCACATCCAAACTCTAGAGGTCTCCACGGGGGAAAATGCCCCCCAGGCCAAACGCCCCGCCCGCCCTGCCCCCTTGTCCACAGGCGGACCGGCCAGCCCCGATTCCGGCACCTAGTGGCAGCAATCGCGGCACCCTCCTGCCTCCGCGCCCCTTCTCCCTAACGTCAGTGCGGGAGAATTCTCAGGGCAGCCATGTCGTCTCATTCCATCCTAGAAACGCTGTAGGGGCGCAGGGGTCTGTGTCCTGGAAAGATTCGGGTGACAGGATTTCTAAACCAAAGGGCTGAACGGCGACCCCAGTGGGTCGCCGTTGGGGGGCGCGATCGGCTCTAAGCTAATCCATGACCTGATTGCCGATACAACCCACAACACCATGGATATGCAGTGGCAGACCGCCAAAACCTACGAAGACATCCTCTACGTCAAGGCCGACGGCATCGCCAAAATCACCCTTAACCGCCCCCACAAACGCAATGCCTTTCGCCCAAAAACCGTGGTGGAACTCTACGATGCCTTTGCCGACGCTCGGGAAGACACCACCATTGGGGTGGTGCTGCTGACGGGGGCTGGCCCCCATACGGATGGCAAATATGCCTTTTGCGCTGGGGGCGATCAGAGTGTGCGGGGCAAGGGGGGCTATGTGGATGAGGCTGGGATGCCCCGGCTGAATGTGC
>JAQCHG010000141.1 GCA_027619675.1 Cyanobacteriota bacterium | reverse complement strand
TGGGGGAGCTGGGGAGCATGGGAGATGCCTGTCCTGTTCGCGCAACGGCTCCGAAGGAGCAACGAAGTCGTGGGCTTTGCCGCCCCGGCGGGGCTAGGAGGGAACCAGAAGGTAGGGTTATTCGCGCCAAGCTCAACTAGGCGGCGGGGAAAAAGCGGGGGCGTAACACCTGTTGCTCCGCCTGACTGGGGGATAAGGGGTAGGCAAAGAGATAACCCTGACCCAGCTCACAGTCGAGGGCGCGTAGGTGCTGGAGCTGCTCGGGGGTGGCGATGCCCTCTGCGATCGCCTGAATGCCCAACTGATCCGCCAGGGCAATAATGGTGGCAATAATTTTCAGGTTTGTTTTGGATGCCGTCATGTTGCTGACAAAGGCTTTGTCAATTTTCAACGCATCGATGGGTAGGCGGTGGAGATAGGCCAGGGAAGAATAGCCGGTGCCAAAGTCGTCAATGCTGATGTGAATGCCCCGCGCTTTGAACTGTTGGAGCAAACCTTGGGTGGTCTCAAAATCGTTGATCAGCATGCTTTCCGTAATTTCAAAGCCGAGGCGATCGCCCCTGAGCTGATGTTGGGCCAACAGGTGATCCACCTGGGCCAGTAGACAGGGATGCTGAAGCTGCTGCACCGAAAGGTTGATATTGACCTTAAACCCCGGCGGCAGGTGATAGGTCGGGTCCCAGCGGCGGATTTGCTCCCCCGCCTGCTGCAAGACCTGCTTCCCTAAAGCCCCGATGACCCCAATTTCTTCCGCCAAGGGAATAAAGTCCTGGGGGTTGATGATGCCCCGCTGGGGATGGTGCCAGCGCACCAACGCCTCAAACCCCACCACGGCCCCGCTGGTCAGGGTGACGATGGGCTGGTACTCCAGATAAAACTCCCCCCGCGCTAGGGCTTCGCGGAGGATATGTTCTACCTGTAACTGCCACACCGCCGCCGCATGCATCTGGGGATCAAAGATGACGTAGCCGTTTTTGCCCCGTTGCTTGGCCCGGTACATGGCAATATCCGCATCCCGCAGTAGGGCGGCGGGGGTCTGATAGGTATTGGAGCCCAGCACAATGCCGATACTGGCAGTGATGACCACATCCCGCTCTTCTAGGGAAAAGGGCGACTGGAGGGCCTGAAGCAGGGCCTGGGCCACATCCTGGGCTTGGTCGGCAGTGGCGACGGTATCCAATAACACCACAAACTCATCCCCCCCCAAGCGGGCCACCAGGGTCCTGTCCCCCACGGTGGCAGCGAGGCGATCGCCCAATTGCCGCAGCAGATAGTCCCCTGCTAAATGTCCGAGGCTATCGTTGATCACCTTGAAGCGATCGAGGTCTAAAAACAGTAGGGCAAATTGGCGGGGCTGACCAGGAATCGGGGTTAACAGTTGTTCTAGGCGGGCCTCTAACTGGGCGCGGTTGGGTAGCCCCGTGAGGCGATCGTGGAAGGCTTCATGGGTGAGCTGCTGCTGAATCCGCACCTGCTCGGTGACATCCCGTGAGGTGCTCTGCAACTGCACCAAAGTCCCTGCGTTGTCGAGTACGGGCTTCACCAACATTTGCAGCCAAGGGTAGTGGCCTGCCCGATGGCGCAGGCGCACCATGACCGTACCCTGCTGACATTCCCGCCGCACGCGGCAGAATAGCTGCGTGAGGATGGCGTGATCATCCCGATGCACCCAGTCCAGGGGTCCTGTGCCCAGCAACACATCGGGATGCCACCCCAGCAGGGAATGGGCTGAGGGGCTGACGTAGATAAAGGCCCCCGTGTCTGGCTCATGGAGGCACACCAGATCCCCCATGTTTTCGGCCAAGAGGCGAAATCGGGCTTCGCTTTCCTCTAGGGCCTGCTGGGCCTGCCACTGCTCGGTAATGTCGTTGACCAGGAAGACCAGGCTGGTGATCTGCCCCGCCGCATCCTTGATGGGGGCACCGTTAATCGACAGGTAGCGACGGCGACCATCCGGCCATTGGATGGCGTGACGCACATCAAAAACAGCTTCCCCCGTCGCCATAATCTGCCGGAAGGGGAGTTGGTCATCGGGCCAGGGTTGGCCATACAGATCCGTGATCTTCCATTTGGTATCGTCGTAGGTCCGATGGGTAAGGTCCTGGAGCTTGAGGCCCAAGACATGCTCGGCGCTGGGGTTGGCGTAGGTGATATGGCCCTGGGGACTGAGAATGGTAATGGCAGCAACACTGGTATTCATGACGCTGTCTAGCAAATCCCGTTCTGCCCGCAGGGCCACTTCTGTGGCCCGGTGGCGGGGGAGGTCCACATCCACACAGTACAGTTCCGCCTCCCCGTGGCCATTGAGCAGTTTGACGTGGCTAGAAAACACCACCACCGGCGATCCATCCTTGCGCTGAAGCACCCATTCACTGGCAGGCATGGGGCGGTCTTGGTAGAGCCAAGCCTGAATATCCTGCATCAGTTGGCGTGCCACGGCGGGGGGCAGAATCAGGTCTTCTAAACGCTGTCCCAAGGCTTCGGCCTCGGTGTAGCCGTAGAGTTCGGTGCTGGCTGGGTTCCAGAAAATCACCTGGAGATTGCGGTCATAGCCCTGCACCGCAATGTTGGGCACCCCGGTGAACAAGCGCCGCAACCGTTGTTCACTGTCCATCAGGGCCGCTTCCGACTGTTTTTGTTCAACAGCGATGCAGGCTAAATTGGCGGCCCGGTCTAGAATTTCCCAGTCTTGGGGTTGGGGCGATCGCGGTTCGTCAAAGTAAAACCCAAAGGTGCCCAGTACCCGACGTTCTGACGAAAACAGGGGAATAGACCAGCAAGCCCGCAGTTGATGGGCGGCAGCTAAGGGCAGCCATCGTTGCCAAAGGGGACTGGTGACAATGTTAGGGGTGATGACGATTTGGCCCCGCGCCATGGCGGTGCCGCAGGACCCGACCCCTTCTGCGGCTTGCAGATTGATGAGGGCCTCACCATAGCTGGGATCTAGGGAGGGGGCAAAGGTGGCCCGCACCCGCTGAGTATCGGCATCAAGCAGCAGAATGGATCCCCGCATCCCGTGCATCTGCAACTCAATGCCTGCAATCAGTTGATTCAGGGTGTCTTCTAGGGGGAGATGCTGGGCGATCGCCTCCAGCACTTGGTTTTGATTGGCAAATTGGAGTTGAACTTGACGATGGGCCGTAATGTCTAGCAGATAGCCCTGCCAGGCATAGCCCTGATCATCCACAGGGGTGGCTTCGGCGCGGCCATAAAACCACCAGGGCTGTCCCGAGGGGGCGACCCAACGGAAACTCTGTATCCAGGGACGCTGATGCTGTCGCGCCGTCCGCATCATGGTTTGGATATCTTGGTATTCCGCTAAGGGCACCCGTCCCCAAAACGCCTGGGGATCTCGCACAATGGCGGAGCAATCGATATCCTGCTGGCTTTGTCCTGTGCCTTGAAAGTCAAGGAACTGTCCACCACAACCGGGGGTTTCTATGTAGGTAAATGCATAGCGAGCAAACAACATAGGTTAAAACGTGGGCAGCAACGCCCCAGTTGTCCTGCCCTGCGCTCAACACGCTCAACATAAGGACCACTCAGCGTCAATAAAGCAGATAAATGGTACGGATAGGGCGATCGCGCAATTGATACCGAGATTAACCCGAATACTGACATAAATTATCGGATTCCCTCAGCAACCCAGAACACTAACCCGCAAACCAACACCAACTTACCAACACAGCGGATTTACGCCCCCGTACCTGGCGGTTATCCCTGCCTTGGGTCAGGGTACAGGCCCCAAGAGAAGCGATAAAGTGGGGCATAACCTTGAGCAGATGACGATTGAGAAACCGATGAGCGAGACAACGGGACGGGTATTGCTAGTGGATGATGAAGCGGGGCTGCGGGAGGCGGTGCAGGCCTATCTAGAAGACAGCGGCTTCGCGGTGGAAGTAGCCAGTAATGCCCATGAAGGCTGGGAAAAACTGCAATTGGCCACCCCCGATGTCCTGATTTCAGACATCATGATGCCCCAGGTGGACGGCTACGAATTTTTAGAACAGGTGCGGGGGGATGTGCGCTTCAAGTCTCTACCAGTGGTGTTTTTAACCGCCCGAGGGATGACCAGCGATCGCATCCAGGGCTATAGCGCCGGGGTCGATGCCTACCTCCCCAAGCCCTTTGATCCAGAAGAACTGGTGGCGATTGTCAATAACCTGATTGAGCGGCAACAGGCCCGTATCCCAGAAGGGGGCGAAGTGCCCGATATCGCCGCCATGGCCAAACAAATTGAAGAAATCAAAGCCCTCCTGACCCAACGGGGCAACATCGCCAAAACCCCCGCCCCCATTCGCATTGACTTTACGCCTCGGGAACAGGACGTGCTCAACAAAGTGGCCGAGGGATTGATGAATAAGGAAATCGCCAGCCGCCTCGACACCAGCGTCCGCAACGTGGAGAAATACGTCAGCCGTCTGTTTAGCAAAACTGGCACCAACAGCCGCACAGAACTGGTGCGCTACGCCCTGGAACACGGGCTGGTGACGGAAGACGCATAGTCGCGACGTAAATTTGCCCACCGGATGGCCGTGCCTCCTTTGCCCCACTACCGCGCTCAACAGGTGGTGGTTAACCGTCGCCGCCGCTATGAAGTTGCGGGGCAGCACTACCCAGGGGTGACCACCATCCTGTCTGCCACCAAGCCACCAGCGGATCGGGCTGCCTTGGCCCAGTGGCGGCAGCGGGTGGGGGCCGCCGAGGCCCAGCGCATTGCAGGGCAGGCATCCTCTGTCGGCACCCATTTGCACCAAGCCCTCGCCGCCCATCTGCGGGGGGAAGACTCAACCCTCCGTGACCCCGTGCAACCCTACTGGGCATCGATGGCTCCAGTAGACTTAATTGGAAATAAATCGAGAACACTACCGATAGCGCCGAAGTCGAGGCAATTGCACTCGTAAGCCGCTACCGATAGCGTGACTCTCTTATAACCGATAAAGTCTAGTGCTGGCCCAAGTGGAATCGGCGCTGCTGGTGGAAGGGGCGGTGTGGCACAGCGACGGTTTTGTCGGCTTCCCCGATGCGTTGGTGCAGTACGACGGTCAACTCTGCCTCTGCGACTGGAAAACTGCCCGCAAACCCAAGCAGGCGGCCTGGATTGGGGACTATTTTCTACAGTTGGCGGCCTACTGGCGGGCGGCAGAGCAGGTTTATGCTGACCAGGGCATTCAAGTGCAGCGGGGCCTGATCGCGATCGCCCTTGCCGATGCCCCCGCCCAAACCTTTTGGCTCACCCCGGCGGATTTGGACCATTATTGGACCGCCTTCCAGCGGCGGTTGGCCCAGTATCAGGCGCGCCGGGGATACTTGGGGTAACTTTCTGTGGTAGTAGTCATCTTTGGCCAGGGATCGGGTGTGCATACCGCGATCGCCGTGATCATGTTTGAGAAGGAAACCAGCGCCTGTGAATAGCCTGTTTGCTTGGGAATACGGTGGCACGATGGCAGATCCAGGACTGCTGGCGACGGTGGTGGCGGAGGTGGGCGGCACCCACGGTAGCGCCATTGCCCTGTTGTTTGTGTTGATGGTGCTGCTGTTTACCACTGGGGTGATGCGGCGAGACGTGGGGCAAATCACCCCCACCACCCTGGTCTTGGGGGGCATCGTCATGGCCCTCGCGATCGCCGCTGGCTAGGGTTTGGAGAACAGCCCCTAAGTAACCGGGACTAATCAAACTTCACACCCGCCGCTGATTTCGACTCCGCTCAATCAGCTAGACTCTTTATCCGGCAAGGATTTGAGGGTTGAGC
>JAQCHG010000140.1 GCA_027619675.1 Cyanobacteriota bacterium | reverse complement strand
CCGCGCAGTGGTCGTCGGTGAGGCGGTTGTTGGAGGTAAAGTCGGGCACCGCTTCCCGCCACATGTCGGGATCTAAGCCGTCTTCCCCATGGCGCTGGAGGGCCATCCATTGTAGGTACCAAAGCTGCGATCGCTGGCCGCAGTTTTGCAGATAGAATTGGGCCTCTGGATTGCTGTCTAACCCTCGGGTTTGGTACTGCTGCTGGAGATAGCGGATGGTGTTGGCATCCAAAATAATGTCGGCATCGAGGATTTCTCCGGTGATGGGGTTCACCCGCGAGGGTCCCAGGCCAATGGCCCAGGGGCTGATGGAATCGGACCAGCGCACCACGTTAAAGCGCACATCGGCGGGGTCCCAATCCGCCCGATCGGGCATTTGATAGACCTGAATAGCATCCTTAAACCCCGCCCGTTCAAAGGCTTCATTCCACATCAAAATGCCGTCGCGGATGGCCTGACGGTACTGGGGGGGCACCGTATTTTCCACCCAGAACACAATGGGTTCCTTGGGGGGAGATAACTCGGCATTGGGATCCTGTTTCTCTAGGTGCCAGCGGTTGATGTAGCGCACAAAGGGATCGGCCTGCCCCGCCCGGAAGGGAGCCCGGAAGGCGGACAGGAAGTACCCCACCCGCTCATCGGCGGCGCGGGATTCATAGCCGTTGTTGATGGGCAGTTGGGACAGGCTGTAGCGAATGTTGAGGGAAAAGCCGCGATCGTCCGCCAAACTGCGCAGGGCAAAGCCAAATAACGCCGCTAGGGGATCATCCCCAAAGCCCCCCCCGGTAAAGGCGATGTCGGTGCCAATTTCCAGGTTTTCAGGGAAGGTTTCGACACTGCTGAGGCGCGATAGGTCGTAGCTGGGGCCATAGCCCCCCACGGCCCACCCCAAGGAGCGAAAGGTATTGACCAAATCCCGCTCCATGATCAGGGAGGTGAGGTCAATCACCTTGGCCCCGGTGGCCGGGTCAGTGCTGATCACGTCCACGGCAAAAATAATCGAGTCGCTGAAGGATCCGTCCAGCAGCCGCTGTTGCCACCCCTCGCCGTCTGGATTGCGGATGTAGGTGTTGGGCACTACCACCTGGAGGCGATTGTTGGGGGCTTCGCGAAATTGGAATACCACGTCGTTGATGGGCCAGCCCCGGAAGAGTCCCGCTTCCCCGATCCCCGTCTCCAGGGTGGCCATCATCATGAAGTTGCGGTTGATTTGGTTGGGGCGAATGGCCAGGTAGGCTTGCCCTTCCTTCAGGTCGGTGTAGGTGGTGAACAGGCCCTCCTGTTTTTCGAGGCCACTCACCAAACTGTCAAAGGGTTGGGTGTAGCCACCGCTGAAGGGGTCCAGATTCTCGTCACTGGGGGCGGCTTCTTCATCGGCGGCGGTATCTTGGGCGTGGGCGATCGCCCCCCCCAATTGCCAACCGTGGCCTTGCACGAAGGCCAGTAACCCGGACAGTAATAGCCCAAGGGCTAGGCTGAGCCAAAATTTTCGCAAACGGACCAAACGCAACGGACGCAACATAGGGAGAGGGGGATATGGAGCGGGGCTTCGTTACTAGTTTGGGCACAATGGCCCCTTTCGTGTCATGCAATTACAGAGTATTTCCAGAAGAATCCAGAGTTATGATGCGGGCCAAGCCTGCGCACCGCTCCATGATGACGACTCTGACTGCTGCTGCTATTAAAGCCCAGGCGATCGCCCTGGGCTGCCATCGGGTGGGGATCGCCACCATTCCCCCCCAGCCAGAAGGGGCGGAACGGGCGGGGCAGCAGGCGCTACAGCGCTGGTTAGACCAGGGCCACCAGGCGGATATGGCTTGGATGGCCAACCCCAAACGCCAGGATATTCGCCTGGTGATGCCGACGGCGCGATCGCTGATCTGCGTTGCCCTCAACTACTACACCCCCCACCCCCATTCGGACGATCCCCGCCACGGCAAAATCTCCCGCTACGGCTGGGGCCGCGACTACCATCGGGTGCTGGGGAAAAAGCTGAAGGCCCTGGCCCTCTGGTTGGAGGCACAGGATGCCGCCATCACCACCCGCTACTACGTGGATACGGGACCCGTGCAGGACAAATTTTGGGCGCAGCAGGCGGGGCTGGGGTGGGTTGCCAAAAACGGCAATGTGATCACGCGGGACTATGGGTCCTGGGTGTTCCTGGGGGAAATTCTCACCAATTTAGATCTCCCCCCCGATGCGCCCCACACCGCCCATTGCGGCACCTGTACCCGCTGCCTAGAGGCCTGCCCCACGGCGGCGATCACTGCCCCTGGGGTGGTGGATGCTAACCGCTGCATTGCCTACCACACCATTGAAAACCGGGCGGAGACTCTGCCGGACGCGATCGCCACCAACCTCCAGGGCTGGGTGGCGGGCTGCGATATTTGCCAGGATGTCTGCCCCTGGAATCAGCGCTTTGCCCAACCCACCGATGTGGCGGACTTCCACCCCTACCCCGGCAACCAGGCCCCGGAGCTGGAGGACTTGGCGACCCTAACCGAGACCGGGTGGGATCAGCGCTTTCCCGCCTCGGCCCTGCGGCGCATCAAGCCCGCCCAGTGGCGACGCAATGCTCAGGCGGCCCTGAATACCGGGACCTCCGGCAACATCAGGCTTGATCAGCAAGCCCAAGATCCGTGTACTCCCGAGGCAGGGTAACCCCGCTAGAATCCTTGGTTAACGCCAGTTCGGGATAATTCCCAGTGCAGCAATGCCGTCTCATTCCATCCTAGAAACTCCGTAGGGGCGCAGGGGTCTGCGCCCTGGGCAGGTCTCGGATGGGACGAAACGATTCCATCTATCCCTTGCTGATTTGCCAGAGGAGGAACTGTTGGGTGGGCTGAATGGCGACCCCCTCAACCCCACCCTGGGCAAAGACATAGTCCTTGTTTTGCCAGAGGGGAATGTAGGGCACATCCTCCATCAGCAGGGGTTGAATCTCCTTAAAAATGGCCTCCCGTGCGGCGGGATCCTGCTCTGCCCGTTGGGCGGAAATCAGGTCATTGGCCTTGGCGTTGTAGTAAAAAGAGCCGTTGCTTTGGCTGGCCCCTTCCTCGCAGAGGGTGGCATCCGATCCCTTGGTACAACTCAAAAAGGGCTGCACAAAGGTATCCACGTCGTAGTAGTCGGGGTACCAGTTGGCCAACACCGAGGGATAAATGCCCTTGTCCACATTGCCCCAGAGGGTAGCGCTTTCGGCGGTTTGCACTTCCACCTGCACCAACCCCGGCAGCCCAGTTTCAAAGGACTCCTTCAGGGTGCCCGCCACCACTTCGCGGGTGGTGGAGGCGGAGGGGTACCAAATTTCAAAGGTGAAGGGGTTGTCTTCCGAGAAGCCCGCCTCCGTCAGCAGTTCCCGCGCCAACTCAAAGTTGCCATCGCCGTAGGCTTCCTGCATGACCGGCTCATAGGAGTCAAAACTGGTGGGGATGAGGCTGTAGAGGGGCTCGGCTTGGCCCTTGAAAACCCGTTCGTTCACTAGGTTGCGGTCGATCATGGCGGCGATCGCTTGCCGCACCCGCACATCGTTCAGGGGCTCAATCTTTTGGTTGAGGCTCATGTAGTTGATCACCGTGGTGCCCGCCTCAATCACCTGCCAACCGCCGCGATCGGCGTCTGCCTCTAGGCTGGCGATTTGGTCGGGGTCCAGGGTTTGGTAGGCCACATCCACCCCACCCGTGGTGAAGGTGTTGTAGAGGTTAGCGGCACTGGTGAAAATTTGGATGTCAATACCCTCGTTGGCGGGCTTTTCACCCCAGTAGTCTTCATTCACATCCAGCTTGATGGCGTCGCTGCTAAAGGACGCCACCTTGTAGGGACCCGTGCCGATGAAGCTGTCGGGGATGAAATCCCCTTCGCCAATGGTGTAGGACGCTGGCGGCACTGGGGTTACCCCCCAGAAGGTGAGCAGTGCGGTAAAGGCGGCGAAGGGAGCCTTCAGGGTCAGGGTCAGTTCATAGTCCCCAGTCGCTTCCACCGTCTCAATTTTTTCCGCCAGCAAAAAGGCCGGACGCCCGCCATTTTCCATAAACCGCTGGATGGAAAACGCCATCGCCTCGGCGTTGAAGGGGGTGCCATCGTGGAAGGTGACATCCTCCCGCAGGGGAATGGTGTAGGTGAGGCCGTCGTCGCTGATGGTGGGCAGATCCGTGGCCAGTTGGGGCACGAGGTCTGTGGTGCCCGGTTCGTAGGCGTAGAGCTGATCTCCGAGGTTGTGCAGCAAAATGCCAGGGAAAATTTCGTAGGCATCGGCGGGATCCAAGGTACGGGCCGAGAGGGTGGTGCCGATGGTGACGCGCCCGCCGCTCTCGGGGGGGGGACCGGTTTCCGGTTCCCCTTCTGGACTGCCGCCGCCACAGGCTACCACCAGGGCTAGACACACCCCAAACAGGGCCGTCAACTGCACAGGCCGCCAACGTCGGCGGTGGAAGAGGTGAAGTGGCTGCCAACGGTGCCACCGCTGCAAAAGACCAGATAGGAACATAGGTGTTAACCCTTGGGTGTAGAACGGCGATCGCGCCATGGCGCAGGGATGGCCTGACCGGGATCGGCAAGGATCCCAAATAAATGCAGTATTTCTACCACCGGGCAACCCTGTCAATCAAACGGGATACCGTCTAGGGTTTGTGGGTGCTTTGGTTTGCTGTTTTTTTGAGGAGGTAGGGAGGCAGGAGGCAGGGATTCAGAATCCAGGAGTCAGGAGTCAGGAGTCAGAATCCAGGAGCTAGGAGGCAGGAGGCAGAAGGCAGGAGGCAGGCGTCGGGAGACAGGAGACCACAGCCAAGAAGCCGCAATCCAAAATCCGCAATCCAAAATCCCAACCTCTAACTGCGAATGCTGCGGTAGCGATCGCCCCGAATCCCCTCCAGTACCGCCAGAATCTTGTGGGGTTCTTCCCCTAGGGTCCGCAGCAGGTGGGAGCCCAACTCCATGGCCGCCTCAAATTCTGGCTGTACCACCTCCCGCGCCCCCATTTGGGTGAGCAGGTCAATTTCCTGGTCAGTGTGGGAGCGGGCGATGATGTCTAGGTCGGGCACCCGGCTCAAGGCCCGTTGCAGCAGCAGACGGGTACTGGTGGGATCCGGTAGGGCGATCGCTAGGGCTTTAGCCGCCTCTAGGTGGGTTTTTTCCAACACCTGTTCCCCATCGGCATCGCCGTAGATGAAGGGAATCCGCCGCTGGCGTAACCGCTGGATGGCGGCCTCGCTGTTTTCAATCACCAGAACGCCGTAGCCCCGGTTTTGCAGAATATTCACCAATACCTGGCCCACCCGGCCATAGCCCGCCACGATCACATGGCCGGCGATGTTGTCGGGTACCGAAAACATTTTGGGTTCCGCCAACTGTTGCAGCCAGGTGCGCATCCCCGGCAGGTGCCGCAGCCCCGTGAGAATGGCGGGGGCACTTTTCATCCAGGCGGGGGTGACCACTAGGGTGATGGCGGCGGTGCCTAACAGCAGTAGGTATTGGCGCTGATTAATCAGATCCAAGCTAAAGCCCTGGAGGGCTAGCACAAAGGAAAACTCCCCGATCTGATTGAGCCCCACCGCCACCAGCAGGGCGGTTTTAAAGGAATAGCCAAACCGCAGCACCACGGGCAAAATCACCAGGGCCTTGCCCACCATCACCAAGCTGACCAATTCCACAATCCACACCCAGTTTTCTAGCAGCACCTGGGGATCGATCAACATGCCCACGGAGGCAAAAAACAGGCAGGCAAAGGTGTCCCGCAGGGGCAGGATCCACGCTAGGGCC
>JAQCHG010000139.1 GCA_027619675.1 Cyanobacteriota bacterium | reverse complement strand
CGGATAAAGAGTCTATTCCAGCGCGGCGTAAGTCTGCCAACCGTTTCCTTGGGTGGGGGATCTGGGGAGCATGGGAGATAGGGAGCCAGAAGGTAGGGTTATTCGCGCCAAGCTCAACTAGCTGATTGAGCGGCTTGCCCTGAGCCTTGTCGTTGGCTTGGCCGCCCCAGAGGGGCTGGGGAGTCGAAATCAGCGGCGGGTGTGAAGTTTGATTAGTCCCGGTTACTTAAAGGCATCTTTGCCATCCATATACGCTTCGATGTCGGTGGGATGGGTGGCGGCGGGATGGGCAATCATGTAATCGCAGAAGCGGAGATGGCGCAAGATTTCCATTTGTCTAGTCAGGAATGCCAGGGGGCATCCCCCTTTAACGTAGCCCGTGCCCCAAGGTGGACGGGTCAGAAGTGGACTCATCAAAAGTGGACGGGTCAAAAGTCTCAAAATTGGCCCTTGTACCCGGCCCATCGGCTCTTTACACTAAGCCAGCACAAGGAGCCACCACCGTGACACAACCGTCTAACGCTGATACCCTGCCCCCCACAGCGCGGACCCAGGTCAAGCGCGTACCCCAGCGGGGAAACTACGATCGCCAGCAGGTCTACGACATTTTGGATGAAGGACTGGTCTGCCATCTGGGTTTTGTGGCCAGTGGTCAGCCCTTCGTGATTCCCACCGCCTACGGTCGCCTAGAGGACACCCTGTACATCCACGGGTCCCCCGCCAGCCGGATGTTGAAAACCCTGGATCAGGGGGTCGAGATCTGCCTGACGGTGACGCTATTGGACGGACTGGTGCTGGCGCGTTCCGCCTTTCACCACTCCATGAACTATCGATCGGTCGTACTCTTCGGTACGGCCACACGGGTGAATGCCCCCGACGAAAAGCTAACTGCCCTCAAAGCCTTTACGGATCATGTGGTGCCGGGTCGCTGGGCAGAGGTGCGCCCGCCCAACCCCCAGGAATTGACGGGAACGCTGGTGTTGGCGCTGCCGATCGCCGAAGCCTCCGCCAAGGTACGGACAGGGCCGCCCATTGATGCCCCTGAAGATTACGCCTTACCGATTTGGGCGGGGGAAATTCCGCTGCGCTTGCAGGCAGAGGGGCCGGTAACCGATAGTCGCTGCCAGCCGAATTTAACGGTGCCGAGCTACGCAGAGAACTACGGGCGTTAAGGCATGGCTCTGGGCTTAAACATGAAGTGAACCCCTGGGCTTGATGGCGTAGGCACAGCGCCAATCTCCAGCAACGATGTGTTCTGTCCGTTCCACCGTCACCCCCTCCCCCAACACCACCTGAAACACCGCCAACTCTTGGGTACAGAGCCCGGTGCAGTTGGTCGCCACCGCGCAGATGGGGCAATGCTTTTCTAACAGCAGCATCGACCCATCCGCCTGGGGCTGGACCTCGGCCATGTAGCCCTCTTCAGTGCGGATTTCGGCCAGCACCAGGGTCCGCCCTTGCCAGTCTGAGCAATCTGCCATGCGGGCGTGGTAGGCTGCCGTTTGCTGCTGGGTGCGCACCTCCAGCAAACGGTCTAGGCCCGCGTCCCCAAAGGCCGTGGCGACGGACTGCACCAGGCTCAGGGTCAGTTCTGCGTACCCGTCTGGAAAAAACCGATTGGCCGCTGGCGTCAGGTGCCACCGTTTGGCCGGACGGCCCATGGGGCGGGACACTTCGCGGTAGGTCACCAGCGACTCGTTCTGGAGGCTATAGAGATGTTGACGAACAGCCATGGCAGAAACGCCCAACTGCGCCGCCAGGGCTTGGGCCTCCAACTCCCCCGACTGCTTCAGAAGCTGGATAATCGCCCGGCGCGTGCGGGGCGTGTCTGGTTTCAGTTGGGTTGGGGGTTGCTGGGCCATGGCCACATTCTAAAGTTTTGTCTTTACAAAGTCGAGGGGTGCCCCTATGCTGCTTTCTAAAGACTTTTCTTTATGAAGTCCGTTGTCTTGAAGGAGGGTCACCGTGAATCTGTTGATTGTGGGCGCAAGTCGGGGATTGGGGGCGGCGTTTGCCCAAGGCTTACCCGCAGCGGGCGATCGCGTTTGGATGGTCTCGCGCCAGCCACCCCAGTTTCCAGACCCAGCGGATGGCGTCCAGCGCCTGTGGATTGAAGCGGATATGGCGGCTGCGGATGGGGTGCCGCGCATCGTCGCAGCCCTGGGGGATGGGGCCATTGACGGCTTGATTTACAACGTCGGCATCTGGGAAAAGACCGCCTTTAGTGACGCCTATCGGTTTGAGCAGGTGAGCCCCCTAGAGCACCAGCGCATCTTGCAGGTGAATTTAGGGGCGGCGATCGACTGCGTACAGGCTGTACTGCCCCACCTGCGCCGCAGTCGTCAGGCCAGGGTGATCTTCATCAGCTCCATCAGCGGCGTTGAGAACGTTGGCTCTCCGGAGGTGGGCTATGTGGCCTCTAAGTTTGGCCTGCGGGGAGTAACCCACGCGCTACGGGAGACTCTGCGCCCTGAGGGTATCCCCGTCAGTTGCCTGAATCCCGGCATGATCGCCACCGAAATTCCCTACGAAGCGGGAATAGATGCGGTCTTGGCAGCCTTCCACCAGTCCCAAATTCCGGTGCAGGATGTGGTGGCGATGGTGGGCTGTATTCTGTCCCTCTCACCAGCCGCCTGCGTCAAAGAGATCCATATGCCCGCCCTAGCGGATACCTGGGCTTAGGTGGGAGCAAACTATGGCGATGCCGGGTTGGTTGCCATTCCCTCGCCTCCATCCTCAGGTGTGGATTCTGGTGCTGGGGCGGTTCATCTCTCAAATTGGCACGGGCATCGTGCTGTTCTTGGCAATCTTTGCCACTGCCAACATCCTCTTCACGACCTACAGGAACTGGATGGAGAGCACGCTGCCGCTTTACTTTACTCGGTTTCTCGGTCACGGGCACCAGGGACTGGCCGCCGATACGGTCGGGCTCATGTTTTCGGGATATGTCCTGCTGGTGGCTTTGGTGCAATTGCCCCTGGTACAGCGCCTCAGCACCGTTCAACGGGTCGATGTCCTCAGACTCTCAATGGTGTTTTGGGGCGCAGGGTTTGGGCTGGTGGCCTTGACCCAGTTCATCCCTGGGGACCAACGGTTGATGGCAGGGGGGGCGTTGACGATCCTGATCCTGACCTACTTCAAACGACGCCTGGGCAAAGCGTCCACTTGCATCAGGGGATAGGCGGACATCCATGCCCGGTGTAGCGGAGCAGGCAAGGGTTAAATTTGACACCTGACGGCGACGGAGCTGATCCGTTCGCCGTCTAACTCCATGGCTAACCAGCAGGTTTCGCCATCCACGTAATACTCCATAAACTGCCCGTTTTCGCGATCGCTGACGATAGCGGTTCCATAGATCTGCTGCACCTCCGCCACCTCCATACCAGGGCAAACCCCAGACGGCGTGCAATAGTTTGGGCGGGTACTCAACATATCCACCAAAAAATCCCCGTCAAACCAGGCCGTAAACCCAGGGTATTCATACCGTGAGAAATACGCTTGGGAAATCTGGGTGGGCTGACCCAGGGAGTTGTTCACATCAGAGGGGCGATCGCCAATCTGAAACCCAGCTATGGATAACTCTTGTCTGGTAACGATGCCGTCGGTTGCGGCCTGAGCCTGCTCTTGCAGCCGTTCTGCAATCGTCCGCCAACCATTTTCGGTACAAACGCCGGCCTCGGTTTGATTATTGAGACACCAGTAGTTTCGGCCATCAAAGATCACGCCGTCTTGGATCACCGCCAAGTCAGCGACGGGTTGCCATGGTTGCTCACCACCCTCGCTGTAGTAACGATACTGATCGCCGGAAACCTCTAGCCCCTCATCGGTGCCCCCCAAAATATACAGACCGTCAGGGATCTGAGCCTGGGTGACCTCGTATAAATCGGCAACACAAGGCACCTCTGCCCCCAGGCAGCCGGTGATCACTTGGCCATCGCCATCCACGAGGTAAATCTTGTCGCCGTCGATCAGCAGGCGATCGCCGTTGGCCAGGGTCAAGGGATTGGCAAACGGTCCCCGGTACTCCACTGTGCTCTGTTCTACACCGTGAATCTCAACGGTTGTCGCGCCATCGAGTTCGATGGTGATCGACTGCCCCGTCCCACCCCCCCCATAGAAATTGAAGGCGCGACTCCCAAAGAAAGGGGGAGCGCCATCGCCTTCCGCCCTGACAGCGGCGGTATCCCTGGCCTGCTGTTGGCTGAGGCGGGCTCCAGGGCTACAGCTCACCGCGCCCATCCCAAACAAACCGAGAAGGATAACTACAGCCAGGGGAGACCCCTGCGATCGCACGTGCTTAGACATCATGGGGGGCAACATACCAACGGGGTCAGACAGGGCAGGCTGAGAAGGGGCGATCGACTCAGCCCCTTCTCCAAGCTTTCCTCCGCAGGGATACAAGTGCCTGACACCGCATTTCGGCAGCGGGCATCCTAGTGGACTGCACCGCCAGGAGAAGCGGTGCGGTCGGGGAACGCCAGAACACCGTTCTGATTGCGGTACACCCAGTCGCTAGAGGGGGCATCAAGAAACACGTCCTCGATATTGAATGCAGCGACAACCCATAGCCGTTGCCGCAGCCAAAGCCTTACCAGGGACCCGTCGCTGCTAAAAAGCGGGAGTATTCAGGCATAGACCAGGTCAACGGCAGGCTGCCCTCCACTCGAATGCCCTGGATGAGACGAAACTTGAACAGCCGTTCAGCGCCTGGGTAGGCGGCAATGGCGGGATCGCCATCCCAAATCACCTCGGCCTTGCCCGTGAGATAGAGCAGATTACCCTGCTCAAAATCCATGAAGAGTAAGCCCGCCCGAGGGTTAACCTCGATATTGCCAAAGGTGTTGAAGTGGCCGTTGCCAGCAAAGTCAGGCACGGTGAGGGTATCGCCGTCAATGCGCACAAAGCCGGGATTGCCGCCCCGATGGGAGACATCGACGCCTTTGGCAGATCCAGCGGCGTCATCTAGGTAGGCGGTGGCGATAAAGAAGGTGTCGGCAGTGGAGATCGCCCGACGTTCAGCATCCCCTAGGGTGGTCAGGGTGTGGATGGGCTTGGGGACGGTCAGGTCAAAACCAGGGAGATCAAACTGGCGCGCCTGGATGTATTTGGGACAGTTGCCAAAGGTTTGGCTGACCTGGACCTCCAAGCCATTGGGCGCGATCGCGCTCACCACCCCATTGATGCGGTTGCGGCGACGGGTGTGCAGTTCAATACCGAGAAAACCGATGTCGCTACCGACTTGCAGGGTCTCAGCCAGGGGATCGCCGTATAGGGGGCGAGCGGCAATGTGCAACGTGCGGTCATTGGGCGTTGAAATAAAGCCCGGTTCCCCCACCAGGATGGATGCCCAAGGATTTCCGGCACTGTCCACCGTACCGACGAGGAGATAAGACAATTGGGCGTAGAATTGGCGATGCTGCTCGGGCAAAAAGTCACGGATAATCCGTCGGCCAACCATATCCATGGGTTCCAAAGCGCCCAGACGTGCCTGAATCGCCCGCTCTCCGCGATGAAAAGGTGATTCCGTCCGTTGCCAACCGGGGATGGCCATCATGTCAGTCTCCCGAATTCTGAAAGGGATGGGTATGAGGGGGACATTGGTTTTGGATGGACGCCTCGATACAGGTAAGGCCCGCCAAAACCAATGCTGGCTGCCGGAGGTTAACGGGCGGGGGCGGTCAACTCCATGCGAATGCCGCCGGGAATGGTGAACATCATGTGCTGAGTGGGGCCACCGCCCAGAGGTTCTGGCGCAAACTCAAT
>JAQCHG010000138.1 GCA_027619675.1 Cyanobacteriota bacterium | reverse complement strand
ATGGTTTCCAGCAGCCCGCCCACGGTGCGTTTCTCCGCCGTCGGCGTTTGGCCAAACAGGGTGGAAAATACGTTTTTGTTGCGATTGCAGGACAGTTCCAAATTCTCTCGCGGGGTCAGGTTCAAATACACCCGTGGGGTTTGGAACTTGCGGCCAATGCCCAACCGGGCAATCTGGTGCTCCCGCTGCTTCCGCAGGTCTTTGCCCTTAAAGCGGGCTTGACCCTCCGTGGGCTGCACCTTGCCCGTAATCACATCCAAAAAGGTGGTTTTGCCAGCCCCATTGGGGCCGATGATCACCCGCAATTCCCCTTCACCCATGGAGAAATTGAGGTGGTTGAGGGCCTTAAATCCGTCAAAACTGACGGTAACGTCGGCAATTTCCAGCAGCGGCGTGGTCATGGCAGTGTCGGATTAGTGAGGGTTCAATGGGTTGGGGCTGGGGGGTTGGGTGAGGCAGCCTGCAATCTGGGAATGGTGCCAGGGTGCAGGTTGCCTTCATGGCCGCTAATCCACCAGTTCCCCTTTCTCGGCTTGCACGTCGGGGTCCAGTTCCAAACTGGGGTAGGTGGCTAGGGCCTCCTGCTGACCCAACAGCGATCGCACCTTGGCCCCGGCCTGATTGCGCAGCCAGCCCACGATGCCCTCCGGTAGCACCGTCACCACCAGCAAGAACAACGCCCCCTGGAAGAACAGCCACACCTCCGGGAAACTTTCGCTGAGCAATGCCCGCGCCCAGTTCACCAGTAGCGCCCCGACCACGGCTCCCACCAAGGTGGCGCGGCCCCCCACCGCCACCCAAATCACCATCTCAATGGAAAAGGCGATGTCCATGTATTGGGGGGAGACAATGCCGGACTGTACCGTATACAGGGCTCCCGCTAGACCCGCGATCGCCCCCGATAGGGAAAACACCAACACCTTAAACCAGGTGGGGTTATAGCCTGAGAACCGGACCCGGTTTTCATCGTCCCGAATCGCCACCAGCAACCGCCCAAAACGGCCACTGGTAATCCAGCGACAGAGAACATACACCAGGGCCAGCAAAATCACCGTGATGATGTAAAACACCTCCTGCATCCCGGCCCCCCCCACCTGCTGGCCAAAGAGGACACTGGTGTCGGTCTTGAGCCCATTCGTGCCGTTAATCAACTCCTGCTGACCATTGAAGAAGTTGAAAAACACCACCAATGCCGCCTGGGTGAGGATGGAAAAATACACCCCCCGGATGCGGTTACGGAAGACCAAATAGCCCAGGACCCCGGCCACTAGGGTCGGCACCAAGATCATGATCAGCAGGGTTAGGGGCAGGGAATAGAAGCGCTGCCAAAAGAAAGGCAGCTCACTGACCCCATAGAGGCCAAAAAACTCGGGCAGTTGACCTTCCCCCAAGCTATTGAGTTGCAGGTGCATGGCGAAGGCATAGCCGCCGAGGGCAAAGAAAATGCCGTGGCCCAGGCTCAATAACCCGGTAAAGCCCCAAATTAAGTCGATGCCCAAGGCGACGATCGCGAGGGACAGAAACCGTCCCAGCAGCCCCAATCGAAAACCGCTCAGCAGCAGCGGCAGGATTAGGGCCAGCACCAGCATGAGGGCAATGACAATGCCGACCTCGATCAGTTGAAATTTTGCCTTTTGAGCCTTGGCAGCCCGTCTGGGTTGCAGTGGCGTCTCTGCGGTCATAGCCCTCTCCTATACCTCCGCTGTGCGGCCCTTCTGGGGGAACATCCCCGCTGGGCGCACCTGCAAGAACGCAATAATCAACGCAAACACCATCACCTTAGCCATGCTGGTGGTGGCAAAAAAGGTGAATAAATCCATCACCGGGCTCATCGCCGGATAGGGGGCTAACAGCAGCGCCAGGGTGCCCGACCCCACCAAGTAGGTGATGATGCCAATCACCATGGCCGCCACGATGCTGCCCACTAACTTGCCAACACCGCCCACCACCACCACCATGAAGGCGTCCACGATGTAGTTGCTGCCCAGGTTTGGCCCCACGGAGCCCAACAGGGTCACCGCGCAGCCCGCGATGCCGGCTAAGCCCGAACCCAGGGCAAAGGTGAGGGCATCTACCCGTTCAGTGGGAATGCCCATGCAGGCGCTCATGGTGCGGTTTTGGGTAACGGAGCGAATCCGCAGGCCCCAAGAGGACCCCTGCAAAAACCAGTAAACCCCCACCAGACACAGCACCGTCAGCACAATGATGAACAGACGGGCATAGGGAAACTGGAGTGTGGTCCCGAGGGAAAGGCCCCCCCGCAGCCAACTGGGGGCGGTGACATCCACGTTGCGGGCGCTAAACCAGGCCCGGCTGAGGGCGGTACTGCCGCTTTGGTTCATGATCAAACCCGCCACGAGGGCGATCGCCCCCGATAGCACCCCCATCACCGTGGCGATCGTCGGACTCAAAACCCGCTGCTTTTGAATCAGCCAGCGCCCGCCAAAGAACAGCAGCGCAAACACCACCAGACCAATTACCATGGCCCAATTCACGCTGCGGACAAACTGTTTCAAAATCAAGCTGACCCCCCAAGTGGCCAGCAATGTCTCCAAGGGGCGTCCGTAGAGGTAACGAATCACCCATCGCTCTAGGGCCAGCCCCGTTAAAGCGGCCACCACAAAAGCGAGGGGTAAGGCCACAAGGATGTAGATTTCCGGTGCCACTCCACCGATTAAGTTGGCCCCGTTTTGCACCACATAGGTGGTGTAGGCCCCCAGCATCATCAGCTCCCCATGGGCCAGGTTAATTACCCCCATGAGGCCAAACACGATCGCCAATCCCAGAGCCACAATCAACAGCACCGCACCGATGCTGATGCCGTTGAATAGGCCACCGATTAATCCCTCAATCACGGTCTCCCCCTACCTGCGGATGAAAAAAGGGGAGCCCAGCCCGATCGGAACGATGCCGTCAGCGACTGTCTCCCCCTGTTGAGGCTTAGAGATGGGTAGCCTTAGGCCCCTTCAGTTTCGTACTTGCCACCTTTGGCAGGGTCAGACCAGTCGCAGGCAAAGCCCTTGGTGTCAGGCACGTACTGGTTCCAGGGCACCGGATCAATGGGGCCATCGGTGGACGACACGATGTCAAACAGACCATCATCGCGAATCTCACCAATCCGCACGGTCTTAGAAATGTGGTGGTTCACATTCATGGTGACTGGACCTTCCGGTGCAGCAAACTCTTGACCGTAGGCGGCTTCCCGCACTGCTGCGATGTCGGTGGTGCCGGCCTGTTCAACGGCCTGCTTCCACAGATAAACCATGATGTAGGCGGCTTCCATGGGGTCGTTGGTCACCCGATCTTCCCCGTATTCCGCTTTGAAATCCGCCACCCACTTCTCGTTCTCGGGGGTTTCTACGGTTTGGAAGTAGTTCCAAGCGGCATAGTGGCCGATGAGGAATTCCTTACCGATCTGGCGAACTTCTTCTTCCGCAATACTGACGGACATCACTGGATACAGGTCAGGGGTCATGCCAGCCCCCTGCAACTGCTTGAAGAAGGCCACGTTGCTGTCGCCGTTCAAGCTGTTGAAGATGACGCCACCGTTGGGCAGTGCCGCCTTGATCTTGGTGATGATGGGGGTTACCTCGGTGTTACCCAGGGGCAGGTAGTCTTCACCGACGGTGTTGCCACCCTTGGCCTTCAACTGCTCTTTGATGATGGTGTTGGCGGTGCGGGGGAAGACATAGTCAGACCCTACCAGGAAGAAGTCGGTGCCCTTGTTTTCCAGCAGCCAATCCACGGCGGGCTCAATTTGCTGGTTGGGGGCAGCACCGGTGTAGAAGATGTTCTTAGAGCATTCTTGCCCTTCGTACTGCACCGGGTACCACAGCATGTGGTCCTTGGATTCAAACACGGGCAGCACGGCTTTGCGGCTAGCGGAGGTCCAGCAGCCAAAGACAGTCACCACCTGATCCTGGTCGATGAGCTTCTCAGCTTTTTCGGCAAAGGTGGGCCAGTCGGAAGCGCCATCTTCTTGGATGGGCTCGATTTGCTTGCCGAGGACCCCACCAGCGGCGTTGATTTCTTTGATGGCCAGCATTTCAGCGTCTACCACGGTGGTTTCGCTAATGGCCATGGTGCCACTCAAGGAGTGGAGAAGCCCCACCTTGATGGTTTCGCCATCGCCAGCGGCAGCGGGGGCATCCCCATCAGCGGGGGCGCTATCAGCGGTATCGGGGGCGGATCCGCAGGCCTTCAGCAACATGGCTGTGCCCATGGTGGCGGAACCGTACAGTAAGAATTTGCGTCTACCGAATCGAGAAGTCATTCGTGCTGTTGCTCCTGACTCAACATGTCTAACCGCAAGATTGCGGTATGAGATCCTCAAAGAACTGCGCGATCCGCAGCCCTGTGAAGCGATTGCAGTTCTCCGCACACCGAGACGAATCAGGGCGTTGGGTGGATCGTCACACTAAGCACCACAATCGACTGCGATATTAGAGTCACGGAAATTCCAGAAATGTAGCGTTCAATACAATCTTGCCCTTGCCCTGGATTTGTTGACGATCGCCGCACGGTTTCTGACCCGCCAGGACAGGGGACAATGCCATGGCCAGGAACGCTTCCAGCCAAAGCCATCCCTAGTCGGGGCTGTTTGAAATCGTTCCTTTCCAAAAACCTGTCCTCAGGTGATCCCCCGGCCAGAACGGCCTTGTCTGTACCGAGGGCTGGGGCCACGCCTCTGGATGACTGCCCCGTCTGCCTGCCCTGGCACAGACCACCCTGGGCTAACTGGCAACTGGCATCGAGGGGGGCTTGCGGATCCGCCCTAATGGGTATGGGCCTCATGGGCATGGGTGTGGCTGTGGTCGTGGGAAAATTCCGCCACCGCCGCCGCCACCGCTGGGCTGGGTCCCTGCTGGTATTGGTGGCGAATTAGGTCCACCACGGTGTTCAAGCCCTCACGGGTTTTGAGGTTGGTGAAGACAAAGGGGCGATCGCCGCGCATTTTTTCGGCGTCCCGTTCCATCACCGCCAGGTCTGCGCCGACGTAGGGGGCTAAGTCGATTTTGTTGATGATCAGCACGTCCGAACGGGCGATCCCTGGCCCCCCTTTGCGGGGAATTTTGTCCCCCGCCGCCACGTCAATGACGTAGAGGGTCATGTCCACCAGTTCTGGGCTAAAGGTGGCGGCGAGGTTATCACCCCCGCTTTCCACAAAGACAATATCGGGATCAAACCGCTGCACCAGGCGATCGATGGCTTCTAGATTGATGGAGGCGTCGTCGCGAATGGCGGAGTGGGGGCAGCCCCCGGTTTCTACCCCGATGATGCGATCGCGCTCCAGAGCAGTACTGCGCACCAAAAACTGGGCGTCTTCTTGGGTGTAGATGTCATTGGTAACCACCACCAGACTGTAGTCCTGGCGCATGGTTTTGCAGAGGGTGTCAATCAGGGCGGTTTTGCCAGAGCCCACAGGGCCAGCTACGCCTACGCGAAACGGTTTTACCACGGGTACCTCAGACTATTGGGTGCATGGGAACTGGGACTGGGCGGGACGGGGATAGGCTAACAGGTCTGATCCATGGGGTTTCCCCGCCAGAACGCCTCCCTTCCCTTAGAAAACGGTGGGCCACCTGACGCCACCGCTTCATGATGACTGGATTCATGGTGGCTGGATTTAGGCAGGCATTGTAAGCCCGCCTGCCCCTATGGACCAGGGTTAGATCCGAGTTTCTTTACAGCCCCCGCCGTTTCTAGGGCTTGGGATCGTGCCCCAGCCCCAGCATCTGGCCGGATCCTTCCCCAAGCTTTGTGGGGATAGGCC
>JAQCHG010000137.1 GCA_027619675.1 Cyanobacteriota bacterium | reverse complement strand
TAATGTTATCGAGGTGGCTCACCACAAAATCGCCCAACTGATGAGCTATCCCCAAAGCAAGACCTGGCCGCTCAAGGTATTAGCTGTCGATAGTCGCTATCCGACGCCCACTTTTTTGTATGGCTTGCGGGACTAACGACCCCACCACCTGGCCTTCCCCCGCTCAACAAGACACCCTCACTAACCTCAGTTCGGGATAAGTCGACGGAGAGGATGCCGTAACGCTCCACCCCAGAGCATCAGCAGGGGGCTGCGCCCTAGAAATGTATCGGGCAACAAGATATCTGAGCCCGATTTCGGGCAAGAATGCCACTGATTGCAGGGCGCAAACCCATAACCCAAGGGGCATGGCTTCGCTAGTGCGCCCCTACAGGAACGGGAATACCGCTTAACTCGAACTCAGGTTCACTAGCCTCCACTCGAACGGCTAACCCGCTTCCCTGTCTCGCACCCAGTCTCTGGCTGAGACGCAGGGTAGGGGTTCTGCTGATCGGCATACTTGCTAGACCGCCCTGGCAACCGGATCCGGAAACTTTTTGGCAGCTATAAAATCACCACACAGTCCGGGGAAGTACTCAAAGATACCATAAAGATATCAGTGCATCTATGTATGCCTTGAGGGCAGCAGGAGATACTAAGCCCATCAGTTTATTCGGTGGAAATACGATATATGTTTTCCCAACTCTCTAAAACAGCCATGGCTTTGGGCACGGTTGCCGGGTGCCTCATGGTCACAGCAGAGCAAGCCAGTGCCTTTACGTTCGAGACGAACTGGTCAGGGACACCGCCTAAAGGCGATATCCATCTCGATTCCGTAAAAATCGGCAATGCCATTGTGTCCGATTTTGCCTTGGTAAGCGGTGTCAATATCATTAGCAACACTGCCCATACTGGTGGAAATACTGGCGCAGCCAGCTCTGATCTCGGTGATGACGCAACGGTGGGCGTCAAACTAGAAAACGCAACCAACGCGAGTGTTAAACAGTCTCTAGGCAATCGCTACCTCAGCAGCATTATCGACACTGAGGATGGTAACGTTGGCTTCGAAATAGAGTTGACCTTTGATAAGGGCTTCAACAAGCTTCTATTTTGGGAACGCGGTATCAACAGCTCGCTGGGCGTGACGATCAACGGTACTACGCGAATCCTAACCAAGAATGACTTTGCCTTGGGCGAAACCGACTTCAGGTTAGACACGACAGAAATTGGCAGCGCTCAAAAGGTAGGGAGCTATGGCCTGAACCTGTCTGATTTTGGTGTTGACGGCAAGTACAGCGGCCCGGTGACCATCTTTAGTCAAGGCGGTTTCAAAGGCCCTGACTTTAAGGTGGTGGGTGCATCTGTGCCGGAACCTGCAACTGTCTTGGGTCTAACGGCTGTTGCAGGGGCCTTGGTTGCTAGCCGCCGCCGCAAGTCTACTAAGTCGGCATAAGCGTCTGCCCAGGCTCCAGGTTCTCACCACAAGAACCCCCCATGGCTTGCCAATGATTGGCACCAGCCAAATTCAGCGGAGTTGAGAATGTGTACACCGCACTTCTCAGCTCTGCTTTTTTATGCCGTAGTCAGTAGATGAGTCTAATTAAATGGAAAACCGGTGTCGGTTCCGATGTAGGTTTTGTAGGACTGTCCTTAAAGGGCAAAGAGTAGATAAGCGTACAGCGCCCCTGCCAGGGCATTGTGAGCCGCAGATTCTCTAAACGATCGCCACTTGCCCCGATCTACCACGGCTTGTACAGCAAGATCCGCTCCCAGGATCGTCAAACTAGCTTGGTAGCCGGGGGCGATACGGCCCAACTCGTGATCCACGCCGATCGCCTAGGCAGGGTACAAGGCTGCCATCCGCAGTGCTTCCCCTAGGGGAATGGTGGCCTAGTGAACGCAGTTCGCGATCGCCTTGAGCACCATGTTCATAGGTACGCTCGGGTAGGCAACAGGCGGCTGGGCGCGACCAACTGGTGCGGAACTAGTCCTCCTCTTCCTCTTCGGTCTCCATGTCTTCCATGTCGATCAAGACCGGCTCTTGATAGAGCAGGGCGGTAAAGGTGACGGTGGAGCCCAGCCCTTCCCCCATGCTGATGAACTTGACCACACCGCCCATGGCCTCCACCAGCTTTTGGGAAATGGCCAGCCCCAAGCCCGTGCCCCCGTATTGGCGGGTGCGTTCGCCATCCACCTGACTGAAGGTTTGGAACAGGCGATTTTGTTTCTCTAGGGAAACGCCGATGCCGGTATCCGCCACGCTGATTTTCACCAGCCCTGGCCATTCTTGTCCCTGGAAGGGGAGCTTTTGGGACTTCAACTCGGCACTGATAGAGACGCTGCCCTCGTGGGTGAACTTGATGGCGTTGCCCACCAGGTTCAACATCACCTGTAACAGACGCTGGTAGTTGCCGTGGAGGATGATTTCATCGCGGGTGGCGGGGTGGTTGATCTCAAAGGCAAGGCCCTTGCGTTCTGCCTGGGGCCGGGTGAAGTTTTCCACCGCCTGGAAGAGTTCGGGCAGATGGACCGGGGCCATGTCGATCTGCATTTTGCCCGCTTCGATTTTGGCGATGTCGAGCACATCGTTGATCAGGTTCAGCAGGTGCAGGGCGGAGTTGTGGGCCTCGTCTAGAAATTCCCGCTGTTCTTCGGGGTCATCGGCCATGCCGTCCAAGATCAGCCGCAGAAAGCCGATCATGCCGTTAAGGGGGGTGCGCAGTTCGTGGGAGGTGTTGGCCAAAAACTCGCTCTTGAGGCGGGAGGCTTCCTCCGCTTGGCGGCGGGCTTCTTCCAGTTCCTCATGCTTTTGCCGCAGGCTTTGGTTCACCGCCTGCAACTTTTCCGTCAGGGATTGGCTTTCGCTAAACAGGCTGGCGTGGGCGATCGCGGTGCCCACCTGATCCGCCAGTTCACTCACCAGTTCCAATTCCTCAGAACTCCAGGCGGCATCATCCACCAGATGCATAATGATCAGGCCGTTGGGGGCCTCTTGGTAGCGGGTGGCCACCACCAGCATCATGCCGCCGTCATCCAGCCCGCAACGGTCGGGATCCCAGATTTCCACCATCGGCTGGGGGGCGCTGAGGGCCTTGCGGATGCAGGGATGATCTGCCAATTCCAGCGATCGCCCCTGCCAACTCGCCAAATGGGGCGGGCACACCTCTGCCACTACCGTCAGGGCCGTATCGCCGGGGTGATAGGGGCAAATCAAGCCGCGATCCACCTCAAATAGGGCACTCAACCCGTCCACCGTCTGCTGCCAGATGGTGTCGAGATCCAGGGTGCGGCGAATGTTCCAGGTGATTTGGGTGAGCTTGCGGCTGTAGTTCACCGGAGCCGCTGGGGCCGCCATGTCAGGGTTGGGGGCCACCTGCTGGATGATCATCCGCCCCATCAGCGGGGACGGGCTTTCGGTCCCGGCCAAGCAGTACAAGTGGAGATGACCCTGGAGGCGATAGGCATCCAGCACTAGGGCGCAGGGCTGGCTTAGGGGCTGGGTCGGGGTGGGCAGGGTTTGCAAGCTCTGCTCTAGGGCGGGGCGATCGCCCGCCGCCACCAGCCCTAGCCAGGGCTGCCCCAGAAACTGGCTGAGGCTGAGATCACAATGTTCTGCCAGGGGCCAGCCCAGGGTGGCCACCTGTCCCTCCGGCGTGAGGGTGAAAATCAGATCTGGATTACCCAAGACCTGGGATATGCGGGTTGGAGCATCCATCGGGGGCAATTTAGCGGAATATTCCTCGGGGGACGGGGAAGTTCTAGTCACCCCAAAGAATACCCCGACCCTTTTGAGAATTCAGGTCTTTGCTGATTTTCCCGCTGCTCCCACCCCGACCCGGCCCACCCCGGCAGCCCCATCCCCAATCCAGCTTCAGCAGTCACTGCGTCGCGGGATCTCGGCCCTTGCTGCGATGATCCCCCGGTGCTGCCGCCTTCCAGGGATCGGTCCCCGGCCTGGGTGCCCAAGGCAAGGGCTGGACCTGTCTATGGGGTTTACTTCGCCTGTCCACCGCCGCTGACAGTTCCCCTTAAAATAAGTTAAACCCCAATACCGATGGGATGGCCTGATTTATGACCGACGTACCCGTTTCGCGCATCCGCAACTTTTGCATCATTGCCCACATCGACCATGGCAAATCGACCCTGGCCGATCGCCTGTTGCAAAAGACGGGCACCGTCAGCGATCGCGACATGAAGGCCCAGTTTCTAGACAGCATGGATCTAGAGCGGGAGCGGGGCATCACCATCAAACTCCAGGCGGCCCGGATGAACTACACCGCCCAGGACGGCAACCACTACGTGCTGAACCTGATCGACACCCCCGGCCACGTGGACTTTTCCTACGAGGTGTCTCGGTCCTTAGCCGCCTGCGAGGGGGCGCTGCTGGTGGTGGATGCCTCCCAGGGGGTGGAGGCCCAAACCTTGGCCAATGTCTATCTGGCCCTAGAGCACGATTTAGAAATTATCCCCGTGCTCAACAAAATTGACCTGCCGGGGGCCGACCCCGATCGCATCAAGCAGGAAATTGAAGACATCATTGGGCTGGATTGCAGCAATGCCATCCTGGCCTCCGCCAAGGCGGGCATTGGCGTGGATGAAATTTTAGAATCCATCGTCTACCTCGTTCCACCGCCCCAGGCAACGGTGGAAGAGCCCTTGCGGGCCTTGATCTTTGACAGCTACTACGACCCCTATCGCGGGGTGATCGTCTACTTCCGGGTGATGGATGGCACCCTGCGTCAGGGCGATCGGGTCAAGCTGATGGCCTCCGGCAAGGAATACGACGTTGACGAACTGGGGGTGCTCTCCCCCACCCAAATGCCCGTGGAACAACTCCATGCCGGGGAAGTGGGCTACCTAGCGGCGGCCATCAAGGCGGTGGAAGATGCCCGCGTTGGCGACACCATGACCCTGGTGAAGCAGCCCGCCACCACCGCCCTACCAGGGTATGTGGAAGCTAAACCCATGGTATTTTGCGGTCTCTTTCCCACCGACTCTGACCAGTTTGAGGACCTGCGGGAGGCCCTGGAAAAGCTGCGCCTCAGCGATGCCGCCCTCCAATACGAACCGGAGACCTCCAGCGCCATGGGCTTTGGTTTCCGCTGCGGCTTTTTGGGGCTGCTGCACATGGAAATTGTGCAGGAACGGCTAGAGCGGGAATATGACCTAGACCTGATTACCACCGCCCCCTCGGTGATCTACCGGGTGAAACTGCTGGACGACACCATCCTCGAAATTGACAACCCCAGCACCCTGCCCTCCCCCCAGGAACGGCAGAGCATTGCCGAGCCCTATGTGCGGGTGGACATGATCGTGCCGGAGGAATTTGTCGGTTCCTTGATGGAGCTGTGCCAGAGCCGCCGGGGCGAATTTAAGGATATGAAGTACATGGCCCAAGGGCGCACCTCCTTGGTCTATGAACTGCCCCTAGCGGAGGTGGTGACGGATTTCTTTGATCAACTGAAGTCGCGATCGCGGGGCTACGCCAGTATGGAGTACCACCTGATCGACTATCGGGAAAATGCCCTGGTGCGCCTCGACGTGCTGATCAATGGCGAACCCGCCGACCCCCTCGCCACCATCGTCCACCGGGACAAGGCATACTACGTGGGCAAGGCCCTGGTGGAAAAACTAAAGGAACTGATTCCCCGCCACCAGTTCAAGATTCCCCTCCAGGCCGCGATCGGCAGCCGCGTCATCGCCAGCGAAAGCATCCCCGCCCTGCGCAAGGACGTGCTGTCGAAGTGCTACGGCGGTGATATTTCCCGTAAGAAAAAGCTGCTGCAAAAGCAGGCGAAGGGGAA
>JAQCHG010000136.1 GCA_027619675.1 Cyanobacteriota bacterium | reverse complement strand
ACTTCTGCCATCAATTGCTGGGTATTGACCTGTTCCACGGGAAATTCCTTGCGGCCCACGCGGGAATATTCCAGCAGGCCGTTGATCAGGGCCTCCATGCGGTTGACCCGGCCCCGCAGCAGGGCTAATTGTTCTTGGTTTTCCGGGGGCAATTGGCCCTCTAGGTCCTCCTCAATCCAGGCGGATAGGTTGGCGATCGCCCGTAGGGGGGCCTTGAGGTCATGGGACGCCACGTAGACGAATTGGTCCAGTTCCTGGTTGCGCTTTTCCAATAGGGTGGTGGTTTGCAGCAGCATGGCGTTGATTTGGGTCAATTCATGGGTGCGTTCCGCCACCCGCTGTTCCAGTTCCCCATTCAACTGCTGGACCCGTGCCTCGGCCTGGCGGCGACGGGTGATGTTAAAGCTGGTGCCAATCAGGCGCTGGATGTGGCCTTGATCCCCCACCAAGGGGGTGAGGGTGGTGAGCCACCAGTGGTCTTGGCCTTGGAAGGGGAGCCGTTCCTCATAGGTGATGGGGGCGCGGGCTTCGACACAGGCGCGATAGTGGCCACTAACGGCGGTGGCGAGATCCGGCGGGAGAATGTCCGCTGGGGTCTTGCCCCGAATGCCGTGGTCAGTTAAGCCGGTGAGTTGCTCGTGGGCCGGGTTGATGCCCACATAACGAAAGGCTTCGGCATCGGAGGCGACGGGTTCCGCCACCACATCCACCACAAAGATCCCGGCCCTGAGGCCGTTGTAAATGCTGCGGAGAAAGGCTTCCCGCTCCTTTAGGACAGCGGTGGCATTGCGAAAGGGGGTGATGTTGCGCATGGCAATGACGGCCCCCAGGGTTTCCCCCGTGGGGCTCAGGAGGGGGTCGCCGCTGACGAGGACTGTGCAGCGATCGCCCTGGCAGCGATGGATGTCGATCTCTAAGTCCTGGATGGATTCGCCTTGGTAAACCCGCTGGAGGGGATTGGCGGTATCGGGTAAGGGGGCGGCGGTATCGGGTAGGTGGAGGGTACAGTGCTCGGTCCAGTCTAGGCCGGGGGTCGGGATGGCGGGCAGATGAAACAGTTGACGGGCCGCCCGGTTGTACACCGTGAGTTGCCCCTGGGCATCACAGGCCAAAATGGCCTCCGATAGATTGTTCAACAGGGTTTGGATGAATTCTTCATCTCGCTCTAGGGCGAGGGCCAGGGCATCTTTCCGCTGGCGCTGCCCCTGCTGAGCCCGCCGCAGTTGCTGCACCTCTTGACGCAGTTGTTGGAGTTCCGCCGCGACCGCCGGTGGTAAAGAGGTATCCCCTGATAGATCCGCCCCAGCGGCAGTGGAGTCACCATCCATAGGCAAGTGGATCATATCAACAAAGATAAAAAAGCTGTGGGGATGCCATGGCAGTGGATGACTTTCCTGAAGGCACTAGGGCTTAATTATGACCCTGGATCGTAGATTAGCAACCCTCCCCAAGAGGTATGTAATTAATCAATTAAATCTATTGTGTTTATAGATGCCGGAGCAGGGGTGGGGGCGGGGTCAGCACCACTAAACCCACAAATATGATGGCTGCGTGGCGAATTCAGTCCCTAGCTAGAGGTGCGGAGGGGCGCGATCCGCCATCCTATAGAGGCCCGTCTAAACCTGAGTAACGAATTTGTAGAAATTTGCAGAAACGGTTAGCGGTGCCTGCAACGGTGTTTTCAATTTTCTAACTCCACAACCTTCTATGAGTGCTATTCGCATCGTCATTATCGAAGATCACGATTTAACCCGCATGGGTCTTAAGGCTGCGTTGCAGCAGCGGGCGGGCATTGAGGTGCTAGGGGTGGCCCCCAACGGCAAGCAGGGCATTGCCCTGATCAACCGGGTGCGCCCCGATGTGGCGATCGTGGACATTGGCCTGCCGGATGTGGACGGCATTGAACTGACCCGCCAGTTTAAGCAGGAGGCGGAGGCCAACGACCTCGCGGCCACCAAAATCTTGATGCTGACCATGCATGATACGGAAGATGCGGTGATGGCGGCCTTTGCGGCGGGGGCGGATTCCTACAGCGTTAAAGATGTGGATGTGGATCGCCTGGTGGAGGCGATCGAACTGACCCACAACGGCCAGGTATGGATTGATCCCGCCATTGCCCGGATTGTGTTGCAGCAGGCCCAAAAGGCAACCCCGGCCCCGGTGGCGGCGGGATCCAGCGCTGACTATGCCCAGGTGTTGGAGATGGCTCCCCTCACCGATCGCGAGTTGGAGGTGCTGGAGTTGATCGTGGCGGGCCACAGTAACGCCTCCATTTCTGAAGCGCTCTACATCACCGTGGGCACGGTTAAAACCCACGTGTGCAACATTCTCAACAAGCTCAGCGCCAGCGATCGCACCCAAGCCGCCGTGCGCGCCCTCCGCACTGGGTTGGTGAAGTAGGACCAGCCCCGCGTCCAGTCCTATCCCTTGATTGACCCTTGATTTACCATCCCTATCCATCGCTAGAGATCCGGCTACTTGGCTTTCCTCCCCCCAGTGGAGGGCGATCGCCCGCTGGGTTTGTTCCCATAGAGGGGATGACGCAATTAGGAGGTCTATGCGACCGATCAATATTGGACTGACGGAAGCCCAACGGTGTGGCGTAATTGAACTGCTGAACCGGGATTTGGCGGATGCCTATCTGCTGCTGATCAAAACCCGCAAGTACCACTGGGATGTGGTGGGGCCACAATTTCGCACCCTACACGAACTGTGGCAAGAGCAGTATGAAGCCATTGCGGTAAGTGTGGATGACATTGCCGAACGGGTCCGCGCCCTCGGCGGCTACCCCATCGGCACGGCGGAAGGCTTTCTGCGCTACGCCTCTTTGAAGGAGCATCCCAACGATCTGCCCAACGCCACGGAGATGGTGGGGCGGCTAATGTTGGATCATGAGCAGATCGTCCGTAACCTGCGCCAGCACATCGATCAATGCGCCGATGACTACAAGGATGAAGGCACGGCGGACTTCCTCACGGGGCTAATGGAGCAACACGAAGAGATGGCCTGGATTTTGCGCTCCTTCATTGAAGGGGAGGCGATCGCCGGACGGGGGAACACCCCCAGTACCGTCAACAACGTCCCGGCGGGCGTCTAGGGACTGCGATCCAGTCCAGTCAGAATCGGGGATGAGCAGCGGTTACAGCCCTGCGCCAAAGGTTTGGCGTAGGTCCGGTAACGCTGATTCAGCCAGACTTATTCCCCAGGGGATGCCACCTCCTGGGGTGAGTTCTGAAACATCTCGAAACATTTCCTGAAACAATGGGGGTGGGGTTGGTGATACCAGCCCCACCTTTTCATGATGGTGAGTCAACGCGGATAACAAACAGCATGAGTTTAGTGTTGGGGGCAGCCCTACTGTCTGGGGGATTGGCGATCGCGGTGGGGGGCTATTTGCTCACCGCCCGCAGCTACGAGTCGGCGGATTCCGTGGCCAATGCCTATGACCAATGGACCCAGGACGGCATTTTGGAATTCTACTGGGGGGAACATATCCACCTGGGGCACTACGGCGATCCCCCCCGTCGCAAAGACTTTCGGGCGGCCAAGGCAGATTTTGTCCATGAAATGGCGCGCTGGGGGGGCTTAGATGCCCTGCCCGCCGGATCGACCCTACTGGATGTGGGCTGCGGTATCGGCGGCAGCAGTCGCCTATTGGCGCGAGACTACGGCTTTGCCGTCACTGGGGTAACCATTAGCCCCCAGCAGGTGGCGCGGGCGCAGCAGTTGACCCCTCCTGGGGTGAATGCCCAGTTTCAGGTGGGGGATGCCCTGGACCTACCCTTCCCCGATGGCAGCTTTGACGTGGTGTGGTCGGTGGAAGCGGGTCCCCACATGCCCGACAAGGCCCGGTTTGCCTCGGAACTGCTGCGGGTGTTGAAACCGGGCGGTGTGCTGGTGGTGGCCGACTGGAACCAGCGGGACGATCGCCAAAGACCTTTGAATGGCTGGGAACGCCCCGTCATGCGGCAATTGTTGGATCAATGGTCCCACCCTGCCTTTGCCAGCATTGAGGGCTTTGCGGAGGAATTGGCGGCTACGGGCTGGGTGGCGGGCACCGTGGAAACCGCCGACTGGACCCAGGCCACCCTACCCTCCTGGCTCGACTCCATCTGGCAGGGAATTGTGCGCCCCCAGGGGTTGGTGCGGTTTGGGCTGTCGGGCTTTATCAAGTCCCTGCGGGAGGTGCCGACGCTGCTGCTAATGCGCCTAGCATTTGGTACGGGCCTCTGCCGTTTCGGCATGTTTCGGGCGGTGCGGGCGGCAACGGGGGCGCGATCGCCCCAGGCCGCTACCTCTGAACCCAGTTTGGTGTAAGGCCCGCTGCTCAGGTGGCGGGCGCAAATGCCAGATGATAGCGATACAGGGCTACTGGGGTGTCCTGGGCCTGAAAGTAGTCGGGATCCTGGGGCGACAGGTAAATCGCCGTCACCTGATCCGCTTCAAAGCCAGGGGATTGGGCCGCGGATCCCGACAGCCGATGATAGGCGGTGGTATTTTCCACCCGGTTGAAGTAGGGCTGGGCGGTGCCGCGAAACACCTGCTGAAACAGCTCTGAGGTGATGAAGGTGTCGGGGTCGGGGGTTTCTGTGGCCCGGCCCGTCACCGTGGACTCTAGCTGGCGATCGCCCCGCAGCAGCGTCACCTGACGGTTAGGATCCTGGGGATCCACCTTCACCGCCTGCACCGCCCCCTCTCCCAAATAGGCTTGGGCTAAACTCCTGCCGTTGAAGGCGCGATCGCTGACAATGCCCCCCGGTGCCGTCGTGATTCTAGGCAAAATTCGCCCCGCCACGGTGGGGGCAGCGGGGACAAACCGAATGGTGCAGGTAACGGGCTGGTGTAAAAAGGTGCGATTGCCCTCAAATCCCGGCGTCACCAGATCAGGAGCCAAGGGGGCGGCGAGATCCACCAGGGTGGTGGTCAGGGTCCAGGTACCCGCCATCCAGTCGGGGTAAAACAGGTCGCCTTGGGCCGGTTGGGTAGGGGGTGCTGCCGTCCAATGGGGGAACTGCTGGAGGCGATCGTTCAACGGCCCCGCCTGGGCTTGGCCGCTGCACAGCAACCATACCAGCAGCAGCAACGCCAGCCAAAACAAATTCCGACGTAACCGTTGGGTGGGGGGACGAGACATGGGCACAGGAGATGGGGTCTGTCCTTAGGGTGCCAAGGGCGGGGCCATGCGTAAAGCAGTTAAGCAGCAGACCTCGATAAATTCCCAAAATCCCCAACCGCTCCCAGATCAGACGGGGCTGGAATTCACCGCAACGGCAGGATCCATTGCCCTTGGGATTTGCCCTGCTTCGTAGGTGTTGCGCTGCGCCGCTCTACCCACGCTACCCCCAATCCTTTGTCATAGAGTTACGAGGGCGTACAACCCATACTTCATTGGGGCTTCAAGATAATGTATTCCTAGGGTACAGGGTGGTTTCTAGGTGGTTTCAGGGTGGAGATTTGGCTGAATTAAAGCTTTAAGCCCCATATTGGGTAATTTCGTCGTAGGGAAGCATCGATGCGGTGGCCTAGGATGATGGCGAATCTAAACGAAAGACCTTTATATCGGTCTCTACGGAGTCTTATGGATAGCTCTCTGCGCCTCTTCCAATCTGTGCCTGCCTACGGTGGTTTGCGCAAGGGAGGGCTAAACCAGCCTCCAAGCACACAATCCCAAGCATCTGAACGGGCCATCTACCAAATCCCGCACCATCAGTACCCGGTTTCTGCTTTGGATATTGTCGTTGTCATTCCCACCTACAACGGATCTCAGCGCCTGCCTGAGGTCTTGGATGCCCTTCACCAACAAACAAGCC
>JAQCHG010000135.1 GCA_027619675.1 Cyanobacteriota bacterium | reverse complement strand
ACTCAGCGGACATTCCCTCAGAGAAGGTGACCCAGTTTGTCACCGCCTACCTGCAAGTCGTGGCGCTGATCGATGAGCGCAGTGAAGAACTGGAACGGGCACCCACCGAGGCGGAATCCCTGCAAATTCAGCAGGACATTCAGCGATCGGCCTATGCCCTGATTGAAGAGAACGGCCTCACCCGTCAGGACTATTGGCAACTGTTGGGCCTCGCCAATACCGATGCGGAATTTCGCGATCGCATTTTGGCCCAATTGGAGGAGCGCGATCGTTAACTCCACCCTGGCAGGCTACCTCTTGGTGATGGCCTCCTCCCTGTTTTTCTGCATCCAAAACGTGGTGGTGCGGATTCTCTTCACCGAGCAAACGGTGGTGGGCTTGGGCGCAGCAGGCGGCTACGTGCCCCCCACCCTAGCCAACTCCTTTTTGCTGCTGTTTTTGCGCATGGTGGTGGCGGTGCCGCTGATGGCAGTCTTTTCCCAACTGCTGTATCCCAAACTCTGGGGAGATTTAGGCCACCTCCTGCGCCATCCCCAACCCCGCATCTGGCTCCACGGCCTCGGGGGCGGCACGCTGATGTTTCTTTATCTAGCCCTGCTGTATCTGGCCCTGGGGTTGGTGCCCACGGGGGTGGCCATGACCCTGTTTTTCACCTTTCCGGTGTTTACGGCCCTGCTGTCTTGGGGCTTGTTTGGCACCCCACCCTCCCGCTATCGCTGGGGGATCATGGCCCTAGTCATGGTGGGCAGCGTCCTCACTGTGCCCCCCGAGGACATGGCCTGGGGGCAAGCCAGCGGTTGGGGCATTGTGCTGGGCATTGCCTCGGGGGTGGCCTATGCCCTGTATACGGTTAACGCTCAAAAAACTTTTGATTTTATCCACCCCGTGCCCTTCACCTGGGTCAGCTTTGCCATCACCCTGGTGCTGTCGGCGGGGTGTTTGGGGATCAATCCCCCCAACCTCACAAATCTGGCCTGGGGACCGTTGTGGATCGGTAGCGTGCTCTCGGGGCTGGTTACCTTTGGGGGTCATGTGCTCTACAACTCGGGCATTCGCCTGGTGGGGGCCACCGCCGCCGCCATGGTGGGCTCCGCCAACCCCGCCCTGACGGTGCTGCTGGCCTGGTTTTCGATTCAAGAAACCCTCCATGCTCTGCAACTGTTGGGGGTCACCCTGGTCACAGGTAGTGTTGTCGCCCTCAGTGGAGAACGCCGCCGTTAAGGATGCATCCCTCCCCCACAGACGGGACCGCCTGCTTAGACACCCATCGGTCTTACCTTCTAACCGCTAGGATAGTAGTCCATTGAAAATGGACGGCTGCTATGAGCCTGGAATTCAAATTCTAGGCGGAGTATTGGGCTATCTCGTGGTCATCCGGAGATTGGTAAGCGGCAGCCTGGTGGAACAGGGGGCAGGGTCGGGGAAAGGCCCTAATCCATGGCCTGGTTTTGCAGGGTAAAGAGTTCTTGGATGCCCTTCTCCGCTAGGTCCAGCAGTTGATTCATTTGGGTGCGAGAAAAGCTGCCTTCCTCAGCGGTGCCCTGGACTTCAATAATTTCTAGGGTTTCATTCAACACCACGTTAAAGTCCACCGCTGCCGCCACATCCTCTTCATATTTCAGGTCCAGCAGGGGGGTGCCTGCCACAATGCCCACGGACACCGCCGCTACTTGATGGCGCAGGGGATTGGTGGTGAGTTCCCCCGACTGCATCAGGGTGGCGATCGCATCCCGTAGGGCCACGTAGGCCCCGGTGATTGCCGTGGTGCGAGTGCCCGCATCCGCCTGGAGCACATCGGCATCCACCACCAGGGTGCGTTCCCCCAGGGCTTCAAAATCCAGGGTCGATCGCAGACTGCGACCAATCAACCGCTGAATCTCCTGGGTCCGCCCCGACAGTTTTAGCAGCTCCCGTTTTTGCCGTTGGGGGGTGGCCCCCGGCAACATGCGATATTCCGCCGTGAGCCAGCCCCGGCCACTGCCCGCCAAAAACGGCGGCACGTCCGACTGCACGGATACGGTGCAGAGCACCTGGGTCTGGCCACAGCGGGCTAACACTGAGCCTGCTGCAAAGCGGGTAAAGTGCCGCTCAAAGGACACGGGCCGCAGCCCATCGGCGGGGCGTTGGTCAGGGCGCTGCCATGTCATCAGGGTGCCTCCAGGGTCCAGGGAAAAAACCTCACTCAGAATACAGCAGTCCTGACGGCTAAGGGCCGTGAGTTCCTAGCAAAGTCCATAGCCCCATGGCCGATTCTTGTCGGCACATAGACATTGGCAAACAATATCTATTGAAATGTTTAAATTTTCAGTGATATTGGAATTTCAAAGTGTGAGAAAAATACCTTTATGACAGCGTATTCTATCGAGGTTTTTACCCCAAACCAAGCTGCATTCGTTTATCATTATAGACGCGCTTGGTGTTCTGGCCAGTTAAAGTATTGAAATTCAAGCTATTGACTACTAAATGCTGATATTTAGTGAGCGTCGAGCTGAACTCCAGAGAAAGGTTGGCAGGCTAGAAGATCTGCCTATACCCTCTGTTCACTTTAGAACTTTAGTGATCAGATTTTGGTTTGAAGAAATCGGGGATCCCAATCAGTTTCGCACTAATCAGAAAGTACACCTTTTTTGTGCAGCTATCATCAAGAAGCTAGGGCTATCTACAGAAGGCAATGTTAACCCTATTGATAGACTATGCATTTATTTCTGTTCAGAATCGAACCCAGAGAAGATCTTCGATCTCATTGAGATTTCCTATTGGGCACTTGGTATTGTTAAAAAGCAGGATATTAAGCGTGCTATCACCCGATTGAATTTAGCCATGAAGACCTATGATATACCGTTCGAATATCAACATGGAGAGTTGCTTTATCGAAAGTCCTAAGTTAATTCTATTGGCTTGAATTTGATTGGCTGTATCTATGCCTTTCTGTTGCGAATATTTTCTTGGCAAGCTCACTTAAGCTTGGGGAATCTTCGAACAGCACCGATCCTGCAGGACATGAATTTTAGTTCTATGCATTCTCGCAATCACGTGACTGGCCAGAGTATCATTGAAAAGATTTTGGCATCAATTTTACCTGTTCTGCCTCCACTATCTCTACTGAGGGCAGGTCGTCATGGCTAAGGTGAATGGTGAATATTAGTTTATTTGAACTATGTCCACACATATAGGGTGTTAAGCGGCTTAGGTTGAGAAAGTGCGCTATATTTAGCCAATTGAAAAAGTCATCCCGCTGGTAATGGTCTCCCAACTCCAGGTTTCGCCTGCTCGCCCCGCCCTGGCCCCCGTCCGGACTCACCCCTTGCTACAAGCCCTGTCTGGCACTGTGCAAGTGTTTACGGCTCCCCATCGCAGCTTCTTTACCAATGTGATGGTGCAGGCGGTGCGGGCCGCTGGGCAGGGGGCGACGGTGTTGGTGGTGCAGTTCCTTAAGGGGGGCATTCGCCAGGGGACTGATCAACCCATGCAGCTTGGGCAGCAATTGGAGTGGTTGCGGGCTGATATGCCCCGCTGCATCCATGATGATCAGGTCTCTGAGGGGGAACGGGCCGCGATCGCCCGCCTCTGGACTCACACGCAGCAGGTCGTCATGGAAGGCCGCTATAGCCTCGTGGTATTGGATGAACTCAGCCTTGCCCTCCGCTTGGGGCTGCTGGCGGAATCGGAGGTGCTGCACTTTTTAGCCCAGCGCCCGCCCCAAGTGGATGTGGTGCTGACAGGCCCTGACATGCCGGAAAGTTTATTGGCGATCGCCGATCAAGTCACCGAGTTTCGCCGTCAGTTCATACCTTGAGTTCCAGTCCCCCGTTCCCCAGCGATAAGCCCATGATTAAAAACGACGCCTGGATCGCCGCCGCCGCCGCCCAAGGGGGGCTGATTAGCCCCTTTGAACCCAAGCTGGTGCGTCGAGTCGAGATGGGGGATCTGGGCCATACCCGTCCGGTTATCAGCTATGGCCTGTCGTCCTATGGCTACGACATTCGCCTGTCCCCGGCGGAGTTTCGCATTTTCCGCCATGTTCCCGGCACTGTCCTTGACCCCAAGAACTTTAACCCTGAAAACCTAGAACCCACCGCCCTGCGCACCGATGAGAACGGCAGCTACTTTATCCTGCCCGCCCATTCCTATGGCCTTGGGGTGGCGCTAGAACGCATCCAAGTGCCCGACAACATCAGCGTCATTTGCATTGGCAAGTCCACCTATGCCCGTTGCGGCATCATTGCCACCCTCCCCCCCGCCGAAGCGGGCTGGCGGGGTCACCTGACGCTGGAATTTTCCAACTCCTCTAGTGCCGACTGCCGCATCTACGCCAACGAAGGGGTGGTGCAACTGTTGTTCTTTGAAGGGGAGCCCTGCCAAATCAGCTACGAAACCCGCCGGGGCAAGTATCAAGATCAGCCAGAACAGGTCACCCTGGCTCGGGTATAGGCGAGTGATCTGCCAAGCCTAAATTTTCTGCCCAGCCTAAATTTGTAGTTGGGTGGAGCGTTCGCGAAACCCAATATGGCCCCAGTTGACAGCCCCTAGGGACGTGGGGGCATCAAGGAATCGCGGGGGTTAAAGGGTTCTGTTTCCCGCAGTTCGCTGTAGAGGGCGCGTTCGCGATCGCTGAGCACCTCCGGCACCACCACCCGTAGCTCCACAATTTGATCCCCCCGGTGATGCTGGCCATAGGGATAGCCTTTCCCCGCTAACCGCAGTCTGCGCCCGGTCTGCACCCCCGCAGGCAGGGTCATTTTTACCAGACCATCCAGGGTGGGGACTTCAATGGGTCCCCCCAACGCTGCCTCACTGGGGGTGATGGGAATTTGGCAGACCACATCATTGCCCTGGAGCACAAACAGCGGATGGGGTTCTACCTCAATGCGTAGGTAGAGGTTGCCCCCACCGATGCCCTGGCCCTTGAGGCGAATGCGCTGGCCCGTCACCATACCCGGCGGCATATCCACCTCTAGGGAGCGGCCATCCTCTAGGCGAATGCGCTCTTGACCGCCACTGTAGGCTTTTTCTAAGGGCAGGGTGAGGTTGGCTTCGGCATCTCGACGACTGGCGAGGGGGCTGCGATCGCCCCGCCCCGTGCCCGCTCCCTGACGGCGGGCCGTGGTGGCAGCACTGGGCGATCGCGGGGCCGCCTCCGCCGTGGCGGTGGCCCGACGATCCCTAGCCTCAGCAGGCCGCTGATAGGGATCTGCCCCCGCTGCCGCCCGTCCAGCATTGGATACGGGGGGCGGTGATGACCAGGGGGCTTGGGGCGCATCCGCACCGGACTCGCCTCGGCGGTTGAGCAACTGATCGATGAAGCGGTTAAAGTCGCCAAATTCACCAAAATCAACCTTGCCAAAGGGAAAGGGACTGTTGCGCTGGGGCTTGCCTTGACGAAAGCCCTTCTGGTTCCAAAAGCGGCTGTATTCCTCGTATTGCCCCCGCTTCACCGGATCCGACAGCACCTCATAGGCTTCCCCCAGCAGTTTGAAGGTTTCCTCCGCCTGCTTATCCCCCGGATTGAGGTCAGGGTGATATTTGCGGGCCATTTGGCGATAGCCCTGTTTGATTTGCTCTTGGGAAGCCCCTTGCTCAACCCCCAGAATCTCAAAGTAGTTGCGAAAATTCTGCATACCTTACCGTCAGCGGCCCCTTGGGTAGGGGCTCTGGCCTATGCCCAAATCAGCTAGAAGTTGTGGCCAATCCAAACCCGACACTTGGTGAAAAGGCGGTGATAGCCCCTAGCGGACAGGTTGGAACAGGTGTCCCGTGGTGGACGATCGCCGCTGGGGGCTAGCGGTAGCCGATCGCGGGGCTTAGAACCACTCGTCCTC